>JBBIUL010000026.1:0-13656 GCA_037440265.1 Nitrospira sp.
GACTCAGAGATAGAGACCTTGAACGGCAGGATACAGGGGATATTGCACAAGGGGATACTCTCCAAGGAAGAACTGCTCGTGGAACTGAAAGATACGATAGATAAATGCGACACTATATAAAAATATCTGTAAAAGTAAGGAGGCATTCTCTTGCACTCTGAAGAAGACAGCAACTCCCTGCCGATAAAAGTCCTTGTCGTCGACGATAATCAGGACAACCGGGAGCTGGTCGTAAAGGTCCTCGGCAATAAGGGGTTCCTGATGGTTGAAGCTGTTGACGGAGAGGATGCCCTGCAGAAGGCAGTTTCTGAAAAACCTGATATAATCCTCATGGACATTTCGATCCCGAAGATCGACGGATATGAGGTAACCCGAAGGCTGAAGTGTCTTCCGGAATTCAAGAACATCCCGGTTATTGCCCTGACCGCTCATGCAATGAAGGGTGACAGGGAAAAGGCGCTGTCTTCCGGATGCCAGGGATATATTGCAAAGCCGATGAACATACGGGAACTCCCTGAGCAGATCAAATATTATGTTAATCAGTACAAATCAGGGGCTTGAAGAAAAACAGGCCTTCATGACATAACAATATGGACAGAAAGCAAAAGATATTAATAGTTGACGATACGGTTGATACTGTTGAGCTTCTGAAAAAAAGGCTCCGTTCAGAAGGGTATGATACATCAGAGGCATATGACGGAGAAGAATGCCTCACCAAGGTGCAGGAGGATTGTCCTGACCTGATCATACTGGATGTGATGATGCCGAGAATGAACGGGTTTGAAGCATGTCAGAGGCTTAAAGAGAATGAAAACACACGGTATATTCCTGTCCTTATGCTTACTGCAAAGGCTGAGGTCGAGAGCAAGGTGAAAGGGCTGGACATTGGGGCAGACGATTACCTTTCCAAACCTTTTGACTACAAAGAGCTTTCTGCACGGATCAGGTCGCTGCTCAGCATAAAGGCGGCCCGTGAAAAACTGGTCGAAGATGAAAAAACAGGCGCCCTGGGACAGATGATGGATGAGGTCGCACACGAAGTACGGAACCCCCTTGTTTCCATCGGCGGATTTGCCCGCAGGGTCCTTTCCAACCTTCCTGACGGAGACCCGAACAAGAAATATATGGAGATTATCATAGAGGATGTGGCGCGGCTCGAAAACATCATCAGACAGCTCATAGAGCTGAAGACCATGTCGATATCGTTTATCGAAACCGTGAACATAAACGATATCATTGCAGATGCACTGAAATCATTCGAGACAGAACTCGAAGAAAAGGCTGTTGACGTTGAAACCGACCTGGCTGAAAACATACCGCCGATACACGGAGACAGCGAACAGCTTGGTAAGGCCATTGCTCATCTTATAAAAAATGCCATTGAAGCTATGACCGGTGAAACCCGTTTGCTGAAAATCCTCTCCCGCTTGAGTGACGCTCACATTACCATTACGGTATCCGATACCGGGAAAGGGATTTCAAAAGACAAGATCAGGAACATCTTCGACCCGCTCTTTACCTCCAAGATATACGGTCCGGGCCTTGGACTTACCTTTGCACTGAGGATAGTCCAGGCGCACCGGGGGACCATTACGGTTGAGAGCGAACCCGGCAAGGGAACGGTATTTACGATCAGGCTCCCGTTGAAGTAACCGATGCCTGATGAAAGATCAGCTTACGACTAAGAAACCTTATAGCCCGTTGACGGGGCATACTGTTTCAGCATTTCTTTGTTTTAAGGGTCCTGATGCGCGCAAGTTCCTCCTGGTAGCCATAGATATGGGCCCCGGCGCTATATACGTACATAGGGCCGTTTGCCAGTCCTGCTTCGCTCGCAACCATCCTTTTCAGCAGCTCAATGCCGCCGAGGTTGGTGGGAAATCCTGCCCACAGGTCCCAGGACCGGAAATAACAGCTGACGGTGAGCACCAGACCCTTCTCAGCCGGGACAGCCTTGAAATCCAGGAGCCTGAGGCACGGAGGATCCAGTTTCCCGTCATTGCCGAAACAGACATCATGGTCCTCAGGGTCGCCGATCTCAACCACCGCCTGGTTCGTCAGGGGAGTCTCCCTGAGCATATCGATGACGCGTTCAAGCTGGGTTCCGCCCTTCGGCATGGGATGATGTATCCTGCTTGAATATTTGTATGTCTCGTTTTCCGACAAATGCGGGTCCATCAGGTAATTCACGAAATAATCCTCTATATACTCCATGGTGGTAGGCGCCGGCAGACAAGACCCCGGCGGCATCACCGGGACCATATCTTCGTCAGGGTGTTCAATGAACACGGCTATGCCCGGGTACTGCAGGCGGTACTGCTCCTTTTCAAAAGACCCTTTCTGTATCTGCTGTGTATAGGCATGATCGAACAGATTATAGATCAGCTGGAACCAGGCGTCCGAGATGGTCTTGGCCATCAGGAAAAATGGAAGCATTGGATTCTCCTTTTCAGATGATATAATAGATTATGCTACTGCGTATTGTAACAGATTCTGCGAGCCGGATAACAGCTTACACATGAACAATCTGATGCTGTTTTTGTCATGATGTTCACAGGGGCAAAAAAGACTTATCTGTTGAGATTTCGTGTATAATACTGAAATAGAATGGTTCTCGAAATAATCTTCATTCTCATTTTTATACTCTGCAACGGGTTTTTTGCAGCCTCTGAAATCGCTGTCGTCACATCACGCAAGTCCTATATCAGGAATTTGTTCGAGAAAGGCAGCCGCAGGGCCGAGAAACTGCTGAAACTGCAGGGAGAGCCTGACCGGTTCCTTGCCACTATCCAGATCGGGGTAACGGTCATGGGCGTCCTTGCCTCAGCTGTCGGAGGGGCTGCCTCGGTAAAAACATTAAAGCCCGTTCTTGCTGATATACCCCTCCCGTTTATTGCGAACATTGCCGAGCCTGTATCTATCGGGCTTACGGTCATTGTCATCTCATATCTTTCAATCATAATCGGTGAACTGGTCCCCAAGTCGATTGCCCTGAGAAACCCCGAAAAGGTCGGCCTTATCGTTGCAGGCCCTTTATCGTACATCTCAAAAGTCACATCTTTTTTTGTGAATGTCCTGACGATAAGCAGCAATATTTTTCTCAAGCCTTTTGGAGCAAAGGCATTCTCTGAAAGATCGTTCATAACCGAGGAAGAGATCAAGCTCCTTATCGAGGAAGGCACTGACCGGGGTATTTTTGAGGCAACCGAACACGAGCTGATCCACAGCGTATTCGGGTTTACCGATATTTCGGTCAAAGGGGTGATGGTGCCGATAACAAAAATGGCAGCATTTAATATCAATGACTCCCATGAGACGGTTATCAACACGATAGCAGAGGAGAATTTTTCACGGTACCCTGTCTACGGCAAGGACAAATCAGACATCAAGGGGATTCTCTACAGCAAAGATGTCTTCAATGAGCTTGCAGAGAAAAGAAAGATACAGGTCGAGAACATACTCCATAATACCCTCTTTGTGCCTGAAACCATGAAAATCAGCTCCCTCATGAGGGAAATGCAGAAAAAAAGACTCCATATGGCCATTGTCATTGATGAATACGGAGGGGTTTCAGGGCTGGTGACCATTGAGGACCTCCTCGAAGAAATCGTTGGGGAGATACGCGATGAATATGATACGGAGAGTCCTGTTCAGAGACTCAGCAACGGCGTAATGCTCGTAGATGCCTCACTCGCGATACGTGACCTGAATGAAGATTATGACTTTGATATTCCGGAATCGAATGAATATGACACCCTCGGCGGATTTCTCCTTGCAGGACTCCAGAAGCTCCCCACGGTCGGCGACAGCTATCATACTGAAACCAGGATATTCTATGTTATCAGTATGAAGGGCCGCAGGATTCTCAAGGTAAAGGTTGAACCACGGAACCCTTCAGCTGAAAAAGCCTGAAGCAGGGCCTGACGTTACATCCATAAGAATTTTTTCGTTACCAGGAATGGGTTCCGGAGACTTTGTGCAAGACAATGGGCAAAACCCTATGCTCTCATCGTCTCTCTGATAAGCTGTGCCAGCTGCATCGGAGTATACGGTTTTGTCACGATTGCATTCATCTTCTCAAGGACAGTTTCGTCCTGTTCGGAAAGGCTGTACCCTGTTGACAGCACAAACTTGACATCAGGATTCAATGCCCTCAATTCCTTAAAAAGGTCGATACCGTTTTTGTTCGGCATCATAAGGTCTGAAATCACGATATCTATCTTTTGCTGGCTCGAACAATAGACGTTCAGCGCCTCGGCACCGTCTCTCGCAGAGAGGACGTTGTATCCGAATGATTTCAGAACGTATACGATAAGCTCGCGCAGGACATCCTCATCTTCAGCAAAGAGAATGGTTTCAGTTCCGTATACTTTCCCCAGCTCCTTATCGGCAATACTGTCATAAAAAGGAGACTCATCAGTGCTGTACAGTGTCTCAACGAAGGGGAGATAAATCTTTATGGTGGTCCCTTCACCCTTTTGGCTATTTACGTTGATGAATCCACCGTGCGCTTCCACAATGGAATAGACTACTGAAAGGCCGATTCCGGTCCCCTTGCCCAGCTCCTTGGTAGTAAAAAAAGGTTCGAATATTTTCTGCATGTTTTCGCTCTCTATGCCGATGCCGGTATCCGACACTGAAAGGCAGACATATTCCTTTCCCAAATCGGCTGCCTTGAGCGGAAGAGAATCAACAGCCAGCGAACAGATTTCGGTTTTGACGGTTATTGTCCCTTGGTTGCTGATTGCATCTCTTGCATTCAGGACAAGATTCATAAGGACCTGGGTAAATTGGGATGTGTCACACTCTATACGGGGAAGATTCTTCCGGAGGTCATACCGTATCTCAATCGTCTCTTCAAGCATCCTTGAGATAAACTGCATGGTTTCCAGTATAAACGCATTCAGTTCTATTGTCTTGGACTCCAAAGGCATCTTTCTGCTGAAGATGAGGAGCTGTTTGACAAGGTCAGCGCCCCGCTGAGAAAGCATTATGAGCGATTGAAGCCGCTGGTAAAGCTGAGTGCCTTTCGGTGCGTCCTGCAGCGACAATTCAGAGTATCCCATGATGCCGGTAAGAATGTTGTTGAAATCATGGGCAATGCCCCCGGCAAGCCTCCCGATCGCCTCCATTTTCTGTGTCTCAAGAAAAAGCTCCTGAAGTCTTTTGCCTTCTGCCTCTGCCCTCTGCTTGGCCTTCTTTTCGTTCCATATCTCAAGCGCCCTGGAAATCCGTGCCGAGAGTCCGGCAATATTTCTCTTGAGGAGGTAGTCTATTGCCCCGAGCCTGAGGCTGTCGACCGCGATCATCTCATTGCCCTCGCCGGTAATAAGTATCACCGGGATATCGATCTTCATCTGCCGGCAGAGCGCAATCGCTTCGATGCCGGTAATATCAGGGAGTGAGTAGTCGGCAAGGATAATATCAGCCGATAGGTTCGGCAGTTTGTCCAGGAACTCTTTCCAGTTCCGGGCTACGTCATATACGACGTCAAAGCCCGATTTCTTCAGCTCATAGAGCTCCAGTTCAACATCATCAGGGTTGTCTTCAAGAAAAAAAACCTTCAGCCGTTTCGTCTCAACACTCATATGATTATCGTTTATTTGACCTGTGTCTGTTCATTGATCAGCAGCCAGTAAAAACCGACCTGCTTGACGGTATCAACGAACTGGTCAAAATCGACCGGCTTCCGTATGTAACTGTTAACACCGAGATCATAGCTTTTGATGATATCGCTTTCTTCCTTCGAAGAAGTAAGAACAACAACCGGGATGAGCTTCATCTTGCGGTCGCCCTTTATCTTGTGCAGCACTTCAATGCCGTCCACCTTCGGCAGCTTAAGGTCAAGCAGTATCAGGCTCGGAAGAGAATGAGTGGCATTGGCGTATTTCCCTTTATAGAACAGAAAATCCAGGGCCTCCTGACCATCTCGGACTACCTGGATGGGGTTGATGATGTTGCTCTTCTTAAGGGCATGCAGCGTCAGTTCAACGTCATCGGGATTATCCTCTACAAGCAGGATATGCAAAAACTTGCTGGTGATACTCATAAGTGCCTCCTTATAACCCTGGCAGTTTTATAAAAAAAGCCGCTCCCTTATCTAACTCGGATTCAGCCCATACCGTGCCTTTATGTCTGTCTACGACCCTTCTTACGATTGCAAGCCCTATGCCTGTTCCCGGATACTCCTCAGGCAGATGGAGCCGCTGAAATACCTGAAATATTTTGTCATGGTACTGCATATCAAACCCGATGCCGTTGTCTTTAACAAAAATTGCCTTTTTCTCATTGTCGAATCCTATGGTGATCTCCGGGTGTTCCGTGTTCCGGGTAAATTTTATCGCGTTTGATATGAGGTTCGTAAACAGGCTCTGCATCAACACCGCATCGCAATTAATCATCGGAATATCCTCGGTCGTAACCGATATCTTCCGTGAAGCGATCTCCTCGGTAAAGTATTCAAGGATAGGGCTGATGATATTCTTAAAGCTAATAATCCTGAACTGCAGCTCTGTCCTGCCGATCCTCGAAAAAGTGAGCATGTCATCGATCAAAACCGACATCTTGGTCGTTCCTTCTCTGACTCTCACAAGATAATGCTTTCCGCGATCATCGAGGTTCCCGGCAAACTCATCAAGGAGTATCTTTGAAAACCCGTCGATATTCCTCAGGGGCGCCCTGAGGTCGTGTGAAACGGAATAGGCAAAGGCCTCGAGCTCCTTGTTTGCAGCAAGGAGGTCACGTTTTGATTTCTCAACCGCACGGTTTTTTTCGTCAATCTCTATTGCCATGTCATAAAAGGATTTCTGCAGTTCACCAACCTCATCGCTCCTTTTAATTACAGGAGAATTAATCGCCCCGCCTTCCGATATCTTGACAGGCAGGGTTTTTATTTCATTGGCAAGTGACCGCACAGGCATGCTCACCAGTTTTCTCAAGAGTGTGTACGATATGCCGATTATTGCGCATATCCCGAGGAAGCTGATAAAGATATTGGTATTTCTTGTGTGGGCAATGGCAGCATAATTCCTGTCGGTGGACTTTCTCAGAACGATTGCGCCCAGCACATCCTTCTCAGAGCCGTGACAGGTAAAGCATTTCTCTTCATTAGGGACCACATGGATATGTACAAGGAACTTATTGAACGATGTCTTTTCCTCAAAGATACTTTTATTATGTTTGCCGGTCTGAAGCGCAGACGTCAGAGTATTCTGGACTTCTTCGTTGTTTAAATATCTCCTGATGTCAGACTTGATCGTACCCTCATTGGTCGAAAAAACAATCTTCTGCTCCGTATCGCAGATAAATATCTGGATGTTTTTCATCTTGTCCCTGATATCAAGAAGCTGCTGTTCAACAGCATTGCTATCGCCTACGGACATCGGGTATTTTATGCCGGCATAAATTGCTGAGGTAATCTCGTCGCTGTTGGCAGTCATTTCCTTGAGCATTGAGTCAGTATCAAAGGAAACGGTCAGGTAGATGACAAACCCCATGACCGTGGCAACACTGAAAAATAATACTATGAGGATCCTTAGACTGAGGTTCTTTTTTATATAATCAACCATTTTCTCTCTGACCCGTTTCTTTTCATCCTGCAAATTTTCACATGGATTATAACAGTATGAAATTCATGAATCAATTGCAATTTTCATCAGACAAACGGTATTTCAGCAGCCTTACTGAAAGCTCTGTTCTTCTGAAGGAAATATGCCATTTTCAACCTCTTCCTTATAGCTCATGATCGCCCGGAGACCGTCCTGTTTCAAGGTTGCATAACATTTAATGAACTTCGGTACAAAACGCTCAAACATGCCGAGGACATCATGAAGCACAAGGACCTGTCCGTCGCAATAAGGCCCTGCTCCGATACCGATGGTCGGGATAGAAAGCTCCTCGGTAATCCTTTTGGCAAGACTTACCGGGATGGCCTCAAGCAAAAGGGAAAAAGCCCCGGCGTCCTCTGCAATATGCGCTTCCTCAAGCAGGCGTTTTGCTGCTTCGCCGGTCCTGCCCTGTATCTTATACCCTCCCATCCTGTGGATCGACTGTGGGGTAAGGCCGATGTGGGCCATCACAGGGATATCAGCCCTTGTCATCGCCCTTATCTGCTCGGCGATCTCTGCCCCCCCTTCGAGCTTGACCGCAGAGGCGCCTGCCTCTTTGAGAAATCTTCCTGCATTTCTGACGGCGTCTCCAATGCCTGTCTGGTAGGACATAAAGGGCATATCTCCGAGAACTATCGCGTTTTTGGCAGCACGGGTAACCATCTTTGTGTGATAAATCATTTCATCCATGGTCACCGGGAGCGTATTCTCAAGCCCCTGCACAACCATGCCGAGCGAATCGCCGACGAGTATTCCGTCAATCCCTGCCTCGTCAACCATTTGCGCAAAGGGATAGTCATACGCAGTGAGCATTGTTATCTTTCTGCCGTCTTTCTTTTTCTTTAAAAAATCATGAATCGTGATTTTTGGCATACACCTCTCCTGATATACGTATTAACATCTACAGTCTTGTCCAATATACATCATAACTATGCAGATTATAACTGCCTTTCAGAAAAATTTCATTACCTAAAATGATATCGAGAACGCAAAACCCTAAAGCGCAAACGGCTTTTCATGTGCTATACTTTTGTATGGGTGATACTAACCTGTTTCAGCCTCTTACCCGCGAGGACAAAATCAGCGTCATCCTGTACCGCTCAGGAATCTGCATATCTGCCGTTATTTTGGGCATAGCAGCTTTTTTTGCAGTACAGGGAATAACGGGTAATGACCTGAGTAATTACCCGTTCATAGTTTCAGGATTACTATTGAATATTCTCCTTTTAACGCTCTATCTCAGCACCGGGATGAGTGTATTCTTCATACATCTCTATATCGGAAAATTTCACCGGATACTTAAGAAAATATACTATTTATCTGTCGTCTGCCTTGCTGTTCTGTTTTTTGCCGGCAATGGGAACCCTGTGCTGCCGTTGTTCAGGACACCGCCTAACGCTGCCCTGCTTCTCATCCCCATTTCACTCTGCCTCGGTTTTGTAACTGCCAAGGAGGCATTCTGTTTTAAGCTCCTCGAAGGCTACCTGCTTGCCATGCTCATGCCTGTCTATCTGTTTTTTTATGGTATTGGGGCCCTGCATCAGAAAACAGCCGTCTTCGGTCTCGCAATCATTGCAGCCATGTTCGTATTCTTCACCCTCAGGAAGGTTTTCATGCCGGTTCATTATGATATTGGAGACAAATCTGCCTATCAACCCTAGCTGTAAATGCCATGAAACATCATGATCTTTTTGCTCTAAAAAAACATTTCACGCAACGATTCATCAGGGTATACCTGCCCATCTTTTTTACCCTGATGCTCTCCGCTTCAGCGTATGCTGCCCCTGAACCTTTTTTTTACACCATACACATCGGGACATACCCGCTTGATGATCTGATCCCTGCCGGCGACCGGTTTAATCTTCTCTACAGAAAACTGCCGAATGATACCAGGGACCATCTCAGGATCGAAATGGATATGGAAGGGTTCAGCGTGCGCATCGGCAGATTTTCATCTGAAGAAAAAGCGAGACTGGCAAATCAAAGCGTCAGAAAGCTTGTGCAACAGGCTTCTGTCATCAGGCAAAGCAAAAAAGATTTCGGGGAGTCCACCATGCTCATCATTCATAAAGAGGAAAAGGCTCCCCCCGCGGATTCCCCTGTTAAAGAGGAAGCTGCCGCCAGCCTTGTCGCACCGCCTGCAAAAAGCACGCAGGTATCCGAAGAGGAAGCTGCAGCAGCCCTGCTTGATGACATCTCCGTTCATTTTTTCAGTGGTGAGTATGAAACAGCTGATGAGCTGATCAAAAAGGGGTTAAAAAAATGGCCGAAGCGCGCTGAACTGTACGCATGGTACGGGGCAACGCTCCTTGATACGGGCCAGCATGACAAGGCTTACGAGCAATACCAGAAGGCTGCGGAACTTGTGCCTGATGTCCCTGAATATCATTCCGGTTCAGGGTACAGCCTTCTGAATATTTATGTAGACAGGGCCAAACGGTCTATAACTTCCTTTGAAAAGGCCCTTGAGATCGACCCTGACAATGTCGGCGCCCTTGAAGGCCTCGGTATCGTGTATGTGAGCATCGGCAAGAAGCATCTTGCAAATGCCATATATAACCGTTTAAACGAACTTGACCGGGATGCGGCACTGCGGCTGGGCGAATATATACGGCGGGGTATCGAATGGGAAAGATAATGTCTGAATCGGCACTACAGTTAAAAGGCAGGAAAATTCCTGCCTTTTAACGTGTATTTCTTACGGCAATATTGTGTTATTACTGCTGAATTATAACCGTTGCAGCGTAGTCTTGTTTATGCGTCAGGAATCTCAGGTCTTGGATAAAGTCCTGCCTGTTTCACAATATCCGCAATCGCAGATTCCCACTCAATAGCCTGGATATGCACTCCCCTGACTCCCGGAGTTTCCAGCACCTGGTGGATAAGTTCGATCGTAATCCTGATGCCTTCCTGCTCCTGCAGTTCCCTGGCCTTCTTTTTGTCCTCACCGGCAGCCTGTTTGGCCTTATTCATCCTGTCGATAAGAGATTTCGGGACCGACACTCCTGCAACAGATGAATCCATGTATTTCAGCATCATGGCGCTCTTCGGAACAATAATCCCGCCGAGGATCGCAGTGCGTTCGTGCAGTCCCATGTTCCTGATCTTCTCCATCTGCATGCGGAAATTATCGATATCGTAAATACCCTGTGTCTGAATGAAATCAGCCCCGGCATTCACTTTTTTCATAAGGTTTATCGGCCTGAAGTCAATAGGGTCAGCCATAGGGGTCCACGAGGCGCCGATGAAGAATTTCGGGGCAGCTTCAAGGGGATCTCCGCCCTCCTGTTTGCTCTCATCACGCATCTTCTTGAGAATGCCGACCAACTGGCAGGTATCAACATCATACACATTCTTTGCACCGGGATGCCCCTTAAGCCTTCCTGCCGCACTGAACTTCTGGTGGTCTCCTGCGAGGCAGAGACAATTCTTGAGGCCGAGTGCAGCGGCCCCGAGGAGGTCTGCCTGCATCGCGATGCGATTGCGGTCACGGCATGTCATCTGCATCACCGGCTCAAGCCCTTCCCTGAATGCAATTGCAGCAGCAGCAATGCTTGATATGCGGACAACTGCTGTCTGACAGTCTGTTATATTTGCTGCATCGCAATATCCCTTCAGCTGGTGAGCCTTTTTCACCACTTCATGGCCGTCAGCGCTCATAGGAGGGCCCAGCTCTGCCGTAACAGCCGGCTTTCCGCTTGCAATTACCTTTTCAAGATTGCTTCCGCTCTTCATTATTTATTCCCTCCCGCAGACTCTGTTTTTTCTGCTTCCTTTTCTTCGTACTCCCGGATGTGCTCAACCGACACCCTGCGCGGTCCGCCGTCACGTGAAGTAGTCCAGTTGCGTGCCGGAAGCACTTCACTGAGTTTTTCCAGCGTGCCGAGTTTCTTCATACGCTCAACGATAAGGTACCATGCACAGTCGACATCCGCGCTGATCTCGCATTTGCCGTTGTTTGTGCCGCCGCAGGGGCCGTTCATGAGGGTCTTTGAACAGCGTGCTATAGGGCATATGCCTCCGGTAAAATGCAGGATGCAATCACCGCAGCCTGCACAAAGCTCCTCGAACACCCCGGGCTCTGTCACCGCTCCGTAAAAAGAGGTATTGATGCCCGGATAAACCGGGATGCTGCCTGTCCTGTCAGACAGAAAGTTAACCCCTACACCGCAGGCAGTCGAGAGCACAAGATCATATTTTTTGATTTCATCCATGACGGGGTCGAAATATTCAGGCTCGCAGTGGCGCATGACGCCGAGATGACTTACCTCCACTTCCTTCCCCTCCTGGGAAGCCCTCATTTTGATAAGGGAAGCAATGGTTTCTGCCTCCTTTTCGCCCCCTGCATGGCATATGGCAACACAGGTATTGCAGCCGAATACAAGAACCTTCCTGTAGTCTTTCACCATATTCCATATTTCATCAATCGGCTTTTGTGATCCAACGATCATAGCACCTTACTCCTTTTATTGTTTTTGCATTTATTGACCAATATTCCTGAGTCCGATCTGCCTGACATGTTCAGAAAAATCATTACAGACAGCCCTGTAGGAATGAGCACCGTCTCCGGAAGATGCGGAAAGCAGTGATAATCTTTCCGAACCAATACCGAGCATATTCAGCATCTGCTGCACCCTTTTGACCCTTGCCTTCACTCTTGGAGCTATATCCCTGTATTTGCACGTTCCGTCGTCGCAGCGGACCACAGCAACGCCGTCAGCACCATGTTCGAACGCCTTGAGCATATCAAGAACATCGATACGGCTCGTACAATGTACCGGAACGGTCCGCACATTATCCGGCATATCGAATCCGAGCACCCCAACATGATGAGAGCATGCAAAAGCCACAATCACCGGAGTCTGACGTTTACGGTCAATCTTTCCGACAACGGATGTCATGGTATTTCTGATTTCACGCACATCATAGCTGACCATGCTGATAGCCTCACCAGGACATTCCGGCGCGCAAAGCCCGCAGGCCTGGCAGTATTCTGGTCTTATTTCTGATACTGAAGTTACCACCGGAGCCCCATATGGACATATCCTCTGGCATGTCAAACAAGCCATGCATTTCTTGGTATCGACTACAGCGCCGCCTCCGCATCCGCGGCATCGTCCGGCTTCTTTCAGTGCCTCGTGTTCGTCGTATCCGATCTCAAAATGTACCATGGTGTCACACCGCACTTCCGGAGCGAGGTGTTTAATGCTCGAGCGTGGCTCTTTTGTTATCTTCTCGACCAGTTCAGGGGGCATCTGCGCTATCTTCTCTTTTTCCTGAGCAGGCAGTTTCCCTTCAATAGACTCGCCCTGACAATACAGGTGCATTGCAAGGGCTGCCCGATGGCCGTTGGCAACTGCGGCAATGGCAGAGCCGGGTCCGGTTACTACCTCACCTGAAAGGAAAATTCCTTTTGCAGAACTCATCTGTGTATCAGGGTTCCATGCAACCCGGCCCCGTTCGTCAATCCTGACTGCAGTGTTTTTCAGGAATGAGAAGTCCGACATCTGTCCGATGGTAATGATAATCGTGTCGGCCTCGATAAGTCTTGCTTCGTTTTCATCATAGGAAGGATTGAAACGACCGCCGGCATCAAATACTGAGTTCACCTTCTTTACCTCAAGTCCGAGTAGCTTGCCGTCATCGCGTTTCACCGCTTTGGGGCCCCACCGGTGGTTTATCTGTATTCCCTCTTCAATTGCCTCGTCAACTTCCCATTTCCATGCAGGCATCTCCTCTGCGCTTTCAAGACATACCATGGAGACATCCTTCACCCCCAGCCTGCGCGCAGACCTGGCAACGTCCATAGCCACATTTCCTCCGCCAATAACGAGGACTTTATCCCCAAGCTCCGGCTTCCGTCCAAAGGCAACATCCTCCAGAAAGGGGATTGCAAGCAATATCCCGGGGCCTTCCGCTCCCGGAATATTGAGTGAACGGCTCCGGGAAAGACCGACAGCGATAAGCACAGCATCATGCTTTTTGATAAGATCGTCAAACTGTATGTCTTTGCCTATCTCGCAATTCGTTTTTACCTCAATCCCCCGGG
>JBBIUL010000027.1:0-13407 GCA_037440265.1 Nitrospira sp.
CAGCTGTATTGCCCTGTGCTGTGATGACGCCGGCACATGCGCTCCAGATCGTCGATTATTACAGAATAAGAAATTACATCGCATATCGATCACACAGGAAAAAGAGAATGGCCTTGGTGTCAGCTAATGGATAAAAAATCCGCTGTAGTATTAGTTAATTAGTCCGTTTTTAGTCCGTTAGAGAACATTAACATAAAGCAGTGTTCTGATCAATAATCATAATGACGAGATGATTAAAAGAGGTTCGAGCGGCCAAAAGCAATCAAGGCAAGTAGTCCTGAGTGATTTTCCTCTATTGTTCCACTATACCGCTGAAGACCTGTTTGATTATCTCAAGAAGCCTTGTCTGGATTTCCCTGTTCCCTGCAATGATATTTCCGGTATGAGACCATTAATAACGTCAAAATCAGTGAGTCCCCTTGAAGCGCAGTTTCTTTATGGGATTTGCTGGATTGATTCGTTAGGAGCGTGTTTTTTCCATCTGAAAAAAAGAAACCTCTGTCATTCCTGCTTTTTCTTTTGCATGTTCAATTGTCATGCTGACAAGATTGCCCTTTTCATCCAGGTCAATGATGAGGTTTTCTGATATCTCTTTAGTTTCTACTACAGGGACATTTGTAAATTCAATCAGTGCTGTATCTGTATCCGAGAAATATCGAATTTTCATTTTCCTTCCTCCTTAAAGTTTCGGTCAAAGAACGCATTATGAACGGTTTCTCCGTCCTCTAAAAGGATTATTCTTAAGTATCTTCCAGTGTTTTCGATAAACTTCCACTTTCTGATCCTTCCATCACTCTGAACTTCTGTTCTCACAGAGTTTTTGATTGTATCCATTATCCATTCATCTTTGATAATTGATCTGTCTGGTCGCTGCCTGATAAATGAGAAATATTGCGTACATTTCATATGCGTATTCTATCATTTTCTGAGGTTTGGTGCAGATAGTATAATGACGAGATGATTAAGAGAGTTTCGAACGGCCAAATGCAATCAAGGCAAGTTGTCCTGAGTGATTTTCCTCTATTGTTCCACTATACCGCTGAAGACCTGTTTGATTATCTCAAGAAGCCTTGTCTGGATTTCCCTGTTCCCTGCAACAATATTGCCGGATGATAAATATTCATCCCCGCCTCCGAAGTCGGTAACAGCTCCGCCTGCTTCCTGAATGATGAGGCTACCGGCAGCAACATCCCATGGGCTCAGGTTCAGTTCGAAAAAACCTTCGCATCGTCCTGCCGCGATGTAGGCAAGGTCAAGCGCGGCAGATCCTGCGCGTCGGATGTCACTGACCTTATCGAATATTTTCCTGAAGGCATCAAGGTACAGTTCGAGCATCTCCTTTTCCCTGAATGGGAACCCGGTTGCAATCAGGCAGTTCTGAAGCGCGGTGATTCCGGAGACACTGACAGGCTTGTTATTGAGAAAAGCACCCTGGCCCTTCACCGCGTGGAAGAGTTCATCTTTTAAAGGGTCGAATACGACGGCAATGATAATGGCATTTCTGTATGAAAGTGCTATGGAAACCGAAAACATCGGAAACCCGTGGATAAAGTTGGTTGTGCCGTCGAGCGGGTCGATGATCCATCTGAAATCCGCTGATGAATCCTGCTTGATCGTCTCCTCGGCAAGAAACGAGTGAGATGGAAATCTTTCCCGTATGGTCTGGATGATAACCGCCTCTGACCACCTGTCGACCTTTGTGACAAAATCAGACGCCTGTTTTGTCTCTATATCTGCCTTTGACAGCTGCCCGAGGTTTTTTAAAATAATATCCCCGGCCAGCCGGGCTGCAGTAACCCCTGTCTTGAGGAATTCACTGAAATGGGAATTTTCCATAGAGTTACATGATAATACATTTCCCCCTATTATTCACTCAGCCTATAGCAGACGGGTGAAGGGCTTTTGTCCTGTCAGAAGGAAGCTGCTGATTATCTCGGGATGAATTATTCGACAATAAGCAGGGTGGCGAATGAGCAAACCTACTAAATGTAACATTGAAAGATCTGTCCCCGAAGTCCCCAATGAAACGCCTTGCCACATTGTGCTTGATATCTGTAACGTAATAGGTTACAATTAGCTTGTGATAAAGAATTTCCGGCATAAGGGGTTAGAAGCCCTTTATTCAAGAAGTAACAAGGCCGGGATTCAAGCGAAACATGCAGAACGATTACGGTTAATCCTTGCAAGACTTGACGCTGCCTGTGACCCAAAAGACATGAACCTGCCCGGACTGAAGCTTCATAAGCTGACAGGCCGATTAAAAGGCTTCTGGGCTGTTGAGGTGAGCGGCAACTGGAGGGTTATATTCAGATTTGAAAATCAGAATGTCGTTGATGTCGATTATTTAGACTATCATTAAAGGAGGTAAAGCCATGATGCATAATCCGCCGCATCCGGGAGAGATTATCAGGGAGCTTTGCATTAAGCCGTTGGGGCTGTCTGTTACAGAAGCCGCAAAGGCCCTCGGTGTAAGCAGGAAGACCCTTTCCGAATTACTGAACGGCCATACCGGCATAAGCCCTGAGATGGCTGTGAGACTTTCCCTTGCTTTCGATACAACGCCGGAGAGCTGGCTTACTCAGCAAATGCAGTATGACCTGTGGAAGCTAAGACAAAGCCATAAAAAGATAAAGGTTGAACGTATAGCAGCTTGAGCAGAACCTGTCTCAACATCCACACAGATATCAAGGGCAGACCCTCAACGGCCCCCTTTGCTTCACTATTTTACTTGTAAAGTTGAATATTGAGACCTGACCCCTCAGTTTATCCGTGAATCGGGCGTTCTCCATGGGGTACATGATAATACATTTTCAGGCTGTTTTTCTTTCTTTCAGCTCACACTCCGCTGCCGGACCGCTTCATAGAGAAAAACCGCTGAAGCAGCTGCAACATTGAGGCTCTCGGCTCTGCCCTGTATCGGGATCCTGATCGCCATATCAGCAGCCTGCCTGATCTCACTGCTTATTCCCCGTGCTTCATTGCCGAAGACCAGTGCCGACGGTCCTTTGAGGTCTGCGTCAAAGAGAGATACCCCAGCATCGGCAGTCGTAATAATCAGCTTTATCCCATTTTCTTCAAGCCATTCCCTGAGGTCCTCTATAGTGGAATAAACGAGAGGAAGATTGAAAATGCTTCCGGCAGTTGCACGTATGGTCTTGGGCATATAAGCGTCACATGTTCCCGGCAGGAGGACAACAGCATCTGCTCCGGCTGCATCAGCAGTCCGTATCACTGTCCCGAGATTCCCAGGGTCCTGAAGTCCGTCGCATATAACGATCAACGGATTGCCGGACAGCCTGAGGTCAGACAGGCGTACAAAGTCGAGCGAAGTCAGGGCAATTATCCCCTGAGGGTTATCTGCATCAGAGAGTTTTCTAAGCAGAGACTCAGTTACTTCGAAAAACTCGGCACGGTGCTCTGCGAGTTTACCCATGAGATTGCGCGCCTCTTTCTTTTCAGAAAAAGCAGCAGTAAAGAAGACCTGTGTTATCCGGCTTCTGGCAGCAAGGGCAGCCTCGATCAAATGGGGGGTCTCCAGGAGAAAAACCGAATTTCTGAACCTGTTTCGCTCCTTCTGAATTTCGATGGCAGCTTTAATCTTTGGGTTGGAAGGACTGGTGATCCTGGATGTTTTCATGTTCTATAACTTTATCAGAAACAAATGCCAGGTTGCCACTTGGCTCATTTAATGTGGTATGGTTATAGCATAACCTGCCTGCCGGCAGGCAGGGCTGAAGGGGATTTGTTATGGGAGATGAACACGAAAAACTGGTGAAGACCACTGTGCATCTTGAAGCAGAGGTGATAGAGGCCCTTGAGGAGGCTGCATCAGAATTGGAGCGTGAGACTGGCAGGAAATGGTCAAAAGGCGCTGTTATACGGGTGGCCTTGAGCGACTTCTTCACGAGACGGGGGAGGATGGTTTGAAGATAAGGGGAGCGGTTGACCTGCATGCCCATGGAATCGGAAGATATGACACCAGGACGTCGAACCCTGAGCACATTCTTGCATTGGCTGAGCTGCACCGAAAAAGAGGCACGCTTGCTGTAATGCCGACAGTCTATGCTGCGCCTCTCGAAACCATGCGGAAAAATATGGAGGCAGTAAGAAAGGCAATCGAACTTCAGAACAGGGGAACAGGGCATGATGACTGGAAGGGTTATAACACGCTGCTGCCCCTCTCTTCATACGAGTCCGGGACTGCACGGATTCTCGGGATTCATCTTGAGGGCCCTTTCCTTAACCCTTCAAAAAGCGGGGCAATGGGAAAGAATGCCTGTGCCCGGCCCTCGGTTTCTTCTCTGAATAAACTGATTGACGGGTACGAGGATATTATAAAGATAATAACGATAGCCCCAGAAATGAAAGGGTCGCTCAGCGTTATTGAGAAATGCGCAGAAAAGGGGTTCAGGGTCAATATGGGCCATTCAGATGCAACCTATGAGCAGGCCCTTGAAGGGAAAAAAGCTGGCGCCGGGGGAATAACGCATATCTTTAATGCCATGAGGCAGATGCACCATCGCGAGCCCGGCATTGCCGGCCTCGGACTGCTGGACGAAGACCTCTACATTGAAGTCATAGCAGACGGGGTACATCTTCATCCAAAGACGATTGAGTTGATTTTCAGCATAAAACGGCTCGACAGGATCATGATCGTATCAGACACAGTCAAGGGAGCTGGAAGGAAGGGTGCTGTCCGGGACAACAAAGGACTGCTCAAGGGCAGTGCGAGGACAGTTGCGGAGACCTTTGAACTCTTACGGCAGATCAACATCCCTGATGCAGAGATTATTGAGGCAACAGAGGACAACCCGGCCCGTTACATCGGGTTAGTCCTGTGAAGATTCCTTTTTCCTGAAAATTTTTACTTTTGGGAAAACCTGTTCGAAATGCGGCCTCAGCTTCTCAGGGAGCGTTTCAGTCTCGCCGATTACCAGATACCCGCGCTCATAGAGCCTCCCAGTAATCCCCAGATATACCTCTTCCTGCAGTTGGCGGTTCATATAAATAAGGACATTTCTGCAAAGGATGATGTTGAAGGCGTCGGGAAAGGTTTTTTTCTCCCTGAAATGGCTGACGATATCGTAACAGTCGAGTGCAACCAGTGACCGAACGTCGCTGTTTATGCTGTAAACGTGCTCATGCGCGTATTGTCCGTGGGCATCAGGCAATTGTCTGAAATATGCGTCAATATATTTTTTCTTGACTTCTTCCAGCTCAGCACCCGGATATTCCCCTCTGATTCCTTTCTCGATCGCGTCACAATCGACGTCGTTGCCGGTTATGGTTACATCGAAGAAATCCCGCTCCCTTTTCAGCAGATCAGAGACCATAATTGCCAGGGAATACGGTTCTTCGCCGTTTGCACATCCGATGCTCCATGCCTTTAAGAACCTGAAATCAGCGACAAGGTCGGGCAGGACATAGGAGTGAAGCAGCTCATACACGAGCGGGTCACGAAAAAAATTGCTGAATTTGATGGTAAGGGTCTTGATAATGATGTCAAGCTCCTGCGGATTTGATTTGAGATAGGCAAGGTATTCGTCATAGTTTTTTGATCGTGTATCTTCAAGCCGCAGTTCGATCTTCCTTTTTACGGTTGCATTCCTGTATAAAGAAAAATCTATGCCCCTGGTGCTGTTTATATATTCAAGCAGCCTGCGGAGCCCCTTTTTGTCCTGGGTAATGTCTTCCTGTCGTTCCAGCATTGTCAGTACAAGCATTATACAATATTTTGCAACTCCGCAACCCTGTAATGTGTGATATAATTTTAGTGTCTCTCTTGAGTTCATTTCACCGGATTCAAATCTATCGAGGAGGGAGGGCTTGCCGATGATTGAAAACATTCACTGGCTGGGGCATGACACGTTCAGGATAACCGGGGAGAAAGTAATTTATACTGATCCCTTCAAGATCAAGAAAGAGGACAAGGCTGACATCATCCTGATTACCCATGATCACTTTGACCACTGCTCGCCTGAGGATGTCAAAAAAATACAGGGTCCTCAGACGGTTATTGTTGCACCGGCCGACTGCGCCGGGAAACTGAGCGGCACCATAAAAACAGTTAAGCCCGGAGACAAGATAACGGTTGGAGGAGTTGACATCGAAGCAGTCCCGTCCTATAACACCAATAAAAAATTTCACCCGAAAGACAACGGCTGGGTAGGGTATATCTTTACGGTCTCAGGGAAGCGGATTTATATTGCAGGGGATACTGACCATATCCCAGAGATGAAGACAATCAGAGCGGATATCGCCCTCCTGCCGGTTTCCGGGACGTATGTGATGACTGCTGATGAGGCTGTCAAAGCTGCTCTTGATATCAACCCCGGCATAGCAGTGCCTATGCATTTTGGCTCTATTGTCGGCTCTGATGAGGATGCAAAAAAATTTGCCGGTGCGCTCAGGGGAAAGGTTGAAGTAAAGATCCTTGAGGAAGAATAGCACGCCCTTTGCTGAAACAGATGCCGGATAATATCCTCAGGTTCCTCAAGGGGAAAAAAGATTATATTTCAGGCGAGGAGATAAGCTCTGCCCTTGGCATTACCCGTGCTGCTGTCTGGAAAAAAATAAGACTCCTCAGGAGCAAGGGGTTTATTATCGCAGCCTCTCCTTCAAAAGGGTACCGGCTTGTATCCTCTCCTGACCTTTCTATTGACGAGATAAGGGCCAATGTTGTCGGCTCATTCTGGAGGCAGGTCCTCTTCTATGAACAGCTCGAATCAACAAATGAAACAGCAACTGCTCTTTCTGTTGACAAGGACATCGAAGGAGGAGTCGTAATCCTGACTGATGCCCAGAGCAGGGGCAAGGGAAGGCTTGGCAGGACATGGGTGTCGCCTCCCGGTGCGAATATTTATATGAGCATTATACTGAAACCCGAGTTGTCTCCGAAGGATTCAACGCTTCTGACACTTTTGGCTGCTGTCGCGTCTGCAACTGCCCTGAGAAAGGCAAGCGGACTTGCAGTTTCGATTAAATGGCCCAATGATCTCATGATTGCAGACAAAAAGGCCGGCGGGATTTTGACCGAGGTGCGGTTTGAGCCTGATAAAATAAAGGTTGCGGTCATAGGCATCGGCATTAATGTTAATATTGAAAAAAAGGATTTTCCAGATGAGATAAAAAACATTGCCACATCGCTCAAAGAAGAGACAGGGCAAGCCTATGCAAGGAGCAATATTATTGTCCTTTTACTGAAAGAGATCGAGGCATGGTATAAGCTGCTCATGAAAAAAGGCAGAGGCCCTTTGCTTGAGGAATGGAATGAACTGTCGTGTACCATCGGTAAAAGGGTGACGGTATCCTCCAGCAAAGAGGTTTTTGCAGGGAAGGCAGAAGGGATTGATGAGGAAGGCCTTCTTATGATACGGTTACAGTCAGGGGTCCTGAAGAAAGTTACCGCAGGGGATGTAACGATCCTGAAATAAAAGAACTCCCTGCCCTTCCACTCGTTTTTTGTAAAATAAAAATGCATCAATATCAGGAGCTTATAATTTTGATCAGAATAACACGAATGAGGTGAGAATCTGCTTTTGAAATGCCAATTAATAGCTGTTGATATCGGCAACTCAGCGATAACTATAGGTTATTTTACTGAAGCGGGGCTTATTGTTCAAAATATAGCAACGATGCCGCTACAAAAGATCAACAAATATCTGTCGGTTTTGAGCAATTTTATGTCACAAAATGGTATAGAAAAAAGTCCCTTTAACGTTATAATATCTTCGGTGGTTGGAAGTCATACAGCCCGGCTCAAAAGCGTTTTCAGAGAGCTTGCCGGCGGCCAAAAGACTGATATCCTTCTGGTACAACATAAGATGAATACGGGCTTGCGGTTCAAAATCCCATCACCCGAAAGATTAGGCGCTGACCGGATAGCAAATGTTGCCGGTGCATATGAAATCTATAAAACGAATGTTGCCGTAGTGGATTTTGGCACAGCCACAACCATAAGCTGTGCTGATAAAAAAGGAAACTATATCGGCGGCTCGATCATGCCCGGGATCAGGCTTATGAATGAGCTGCTCGACAGAGGGACTGCGCAGTTGAAGAAGGCAGCATTGCATTCACCGAAGTCGGCGCTTGGTACCGGCACCGATGAATGCATATGCTCGGGGGTTTTCTATGGTACAGCAGGGGCAGTTGAACGGATTCTTGGGGAGATTGAGAAGGAGACGAAAGTGCGCTTCAGGGTCATACTGACCGGCGGACATGCCGCAGCTATGGACAGATTTATACAGAAAAGACATGTGCTTGATCCAAAATTAACACTTAAAGGATTGAAAACACTTTATGAAAAAAACAGACCTGCATGAACTGAGAAAAGACCCTCTCCTGGGCAGATGGGTTGCTGTGCTTGCCCATTCCAAATCCCCGGCTGATTATGAAAGAGTCATCAGCGAGGAAAACGAGGAAAGCTGTGTTTTCTGCAAAGGGAGAGAGCTTGAGACATCTTCCGAAATAATGTCCATTCCGCATAGCAGCGCCAAGGCAGGCGGTGAATGGTGGACGAGGGTGGTTCCGAGCTTCAACCCGATATTCCAGGTCGAAGGGGACCTTGGCAGAAAAGGCGAAGGCATGTACGACAAGATGAACAGTATCGGAGCCAATGAAATAATCATTGAGTCGCCGGTCCATTCTGTCAGGCCTGAAGATATGGGGCTTGAACAGATGGTGCGGGTTATTACAACATACCGTGAACGGATGTCTGACCTTGACCGGGACCCCCGCTTCCGATATACCCTCATATACAAGAACTCCGGAAAAGAGGCCGGGGCACTTTTCTCTCACCCGATTTCTCACCTTGCTTCAACACCGATTATTCCAAAGCGGGTAAAGGAAGAGCTCGACGGAGCAAAACAGTATTTTACCTACAAGGAAAGATGCATCTTTTGCGATATTCTGAGGGAAGAGATCAGGGGCGGAAAAAGGATAATCCTTGAGACAAGGGATTTTGTCGCCTTCTGCCCGTATGCCTCAAAATTTCCTTTTGAGACATGGATTGTACCAAAGAAACATAACTGTGCTTTCCAGGACATTAAAACAGACGAGATAGAAGACATGGCGCTTGTTCTTTCATCAGTATTGAAGAAGCTGCGTACGGTATTCGAAGGCCTGTCGTTTAATTATTTTATACACTCAGCTCCGAACAGGATACCGAGGAAGAACCACTGGCATTCATTAGGGGAGGACTATCACTGGCATCTCGAGATAATACCCAGACTATTGAGGACGAGCGGGTTTGAATGGGGTTCGGGCTTTTATATTCTGCCGACCTCTCCTGAAAATGCAGCAAAATACCTAAAGGAGGTTTGAGATGGAGATCAAACGGATTCTTTTTGCTACAGATTTTTCTGAAGGTTCTTCAAACGCACTGCCGTATGCTGTTGACATGGCAAAACATTATGGTGCCAGGCTTTATTTTGTCCACGTAATTTATGATGTCTCAAAGACTGCAGGATGGTATGTGCCTCATGTGTCCATCGACGAGATGTATAAGGACATGGAAAAGAGCGCACGGGCAGAGCTCGAAAAAAGCTTCATCGAGGAAATGAGGGGGATCAAGGATATTGAATATATTATCCTGAAAGGTACCCCCTATGAGGAAATAACCAGGTTTGTCGAAGAAAACAAGATAGACATGATCGTGCTCGGGACGCACGGCAGGAAAGGTATCGACAGGATGATTTTCGGCAGCACGGCAGAGCAGATCGTGAGAAATGCACCCTGCCCTGTGCTCTCTGTGCGGCTGCCAAAGCATCAGAAGTAGATGAGAGTATATTTATCTGAAAATGCTTTTTTGGATCTGTTGTTAAGCTCAGCTGAAGTCTACAAGAAAGAATGCCTTGGCTTTCTGCTTGGCTACAAACTGGAGGACCGTTTTATCATAGAGCATGCCTTCAGTTTCCAGACCGCCAGCAGAAAGCCGAAAGGCGTGATTTATCACGACAAAAGCCATAAGAAGATTGAGCAGATTCTTGCCCGGTTCGACCGGCTCGCAATCATCGGGGATTTTCATTCCCATACCCAGTTCGGCATGCACAAGGGGCTTCCCTTCCCGAGTAAAGAGGATGTCATGGGCATGAAGCCGGAACATATATACCTGATTGTTGCCATCAACAATAACAAGAAGACAATGTCTTGGGCTGAAAACCGCGACAGTACCATATCCGGCTCTGTCGGGAATTTTTTCTTCAAGATATCTGCCTATTTTATCAACGGCTCCGTGTCTGTACGAAAAGCAAAGATCCACTGTCCGTTCCCTCCCGGGTTCTGAGTCCCGATTCCGCGGTCTTTTCCTTTCAGTCATAATATGTGTTGTCTTCACTGGCTGTTCTGCAGAACCATAATCGTGAATGCAGCGGATGGGCATATTTTGTTATGTCGGTTCCTGTTTTGATAATATATAAAGTAGCATTCGTGTTTTATGATCATGCGTTATCATTCGTTATAGCATGCCTTTGGGATTATATCGATGAAACATAAGACGAAAGTGCTGGTGGTGGGCGGAGGACCTGCCGGATCGACAGCAGCATCAGTGCTGGCAAGGCAGGGGATCGAGGTTTTGCTGCTCGAAAAAAAGACATTATTCTCCAAACCTTGCGGCGGAGGGATTTCCTCTGTTGCATGCAAAGAGTTTTATATCCCTGAAAGGCAGATGCAAAAAAAAGTTGATACCGTCAGACTGATTTCTCCGCGCGGAAATACGGTATGTATTGACCTGAATCCTGAACAGCTGTGCATTGTTGACAGACTGCAATTTGACGGATATCTGAGAGAAAGGGCGGCACAGGCAGGTGCTGAGGTTTTGGAAGGAACGTTCCAGGGCGTAACAAGCCGGAAGAAATTTTATCGTACCAGTTTAACCGATGGAGAAGGGCGAAAAGAGATTGAATCGGAATACATCATCGCTGCGGACGGAGTAAACTCAAAGGTGAGAAATTCGCTCGGGATAGGCGCGCAGCCGGCCCTGCTGACTATCTCGGAAAAGATAGGAGGGCTGCAATCCGATGCCTGCGAATTCTGGTTTTCTTCACAGCATGCGCACTCTTTTTACTCCTGGGTATTCCCGTCTGCCAACGGTATATCTGCTGGCACGGGCAGCGGGTTTCCGGGCAGGATAAAGCATTTATTTGAAACCTTCAAGCGCCGGATGCAGTTACATAATCATGAGGGCGAGATGAACATGCACCGTATCCCTGTCTGGAAGGGGGATCTGTATAACAGGGGCAATATCCTGTTTGCCGGAGATTCGGCAGGCCAGGTTATGCCCTTAAGCTTTGAAGGCATTTATTATTCCATGAAGTCTGCTGAACTTGCAGCAGAGGCTGTGATTAAAGGAGACGCCGGCCTTTATCGTAAGACATGGAAAGGATTGCTTTACAAAAGATTTCTCTTCATGTCAAAGCTGAGTTCATATTTTCTGAAAAATGATGTACACACTGAAAAACTGGTGAGCCTCCACAGCAAGCCTGAAGTCCAGGAGGCAGCGAAAGCCCTCTGGCTCTTCAAAGACCAGGAGACCGGAAACCTCAGGAAATATCTCAGGTTTGTGGGAAAGTTATTCATTTGACTCTTAAGCGGTTTTTTATTTTTTCACTTCTTGCACATGCTGTGATACTCTCAGGAATGTACTTTTTGCCGGCCCCCCGTGTAAAAAAGCCCGAAGGTTTTTTTGCCAGACTCGTCTCTCCAGAGGAAGCGCAGAAGCCGGAGGTGAAGCAGCCCGGAGAACCACCTGCTCCGCTGCCGGCAAGACCTCCTGTGCCGAAAAAGGAAAGCCGAGTGCCGGTCCGTCCCCGTATTGCGGACCCAGTTCCACCTGTGCCGGTTGTGCCAATGAAACCAAGGGAAATACCTTCAGATGAGAAACCGCTTGTGCCTGGCGAAGGCAGGGACTCGGGAAAGCCGCCTCCCGAGGGGCTCAGACCGGGGACCGGCAAGGAAGACAAAAGTGAGCAAGATCCGCTGACAAGGCATGCCCCTGCCCCGGGATATGAAAGAACAGAACGGCTGTTCGATCCCTTTGTCATCGGAGACATAGCAAAAAAAGACATGCCGAAAGAGACAAAAAAAGAAAATGCAATTACGTTTAATACTACGGAATACAGATATGCCGGATACATGAGAAAATTGAAAGAGAAGATTGAACATATCTGGGTGTACCCCCCCGAAGCCAGGGCGCGGGGGCTGTATGGCGACCTGAAAATACGGTTTGTCATCAGAAAAAACGGCAGTCTTGAATCGGTAGAGCTGGTCAGGACGTCCGGCTATAAAATGCTTGACGATGCTGCGATCAAGGCGCTAAAAGATGGGGAGCCGTACTGGCCCCTGCCGGATGAATGGGGGATGGATACGTACCCGGTGCTTGGGCATTTTATCTACAGCATATACGGTTACCAGATCAGATAAGAAATCCTCCTGACGTGCATTTGCCCGGATGCTCCATTTGAACGTACTTTCTGCCATCTGATATACTGGTTCGGCATGAACTACAGACATGCTGAATAACAGGGGCAGCCCAAAAGGGGGAAGAACGTGGAATTCACACAGGAAGAGCTCAACAGATACAACCGCCAGATAATGATGGAAGGCTGGGGCATTGAGACGCAGGAGAAACTAAGGAATGCTACCGTGTTTATTGCCGGGGCAGGGGGGCTTGGGTCCCCGGTGTCGATTTATCTTGCCGTTGCCGGAGTTGGAAACATCAGGATATGTGACTTTGACTCCCCTGACTGGACAAACCTGAACCGGCAGATCCTGCACAACCATAACAGGATCGGAAAAAACAAGGCAATCTCGGCAAAGCAGACCCTGGAGGAACTCAACCCGCATATTACGGTTGAGGCTTTCACAGACAAAATAGTCGCTGAAAACGTCGACGAACTGGTCGGCAATGCCGACATCATCATGGACTGTATGGATAATTTCCCGACACGGTATCTCCTGAATGATTCTGCGCGCAAAAAAGGCATTCCAATGGTTCACGGGAGTATCTGGGGGCTCGATGGAAGAGTGACTTTTATCGAATCACCTGAAACCCCGTGTCTGATGTGCTACTTCCCTGAGTCGCCTCCCAAAGAGGTTTTTCCGGTGCTTGGCGCAACCCCCGGGGTCATCGGGAGTATACAGGCCATGGAAGCTTTAAAGCACCTCTCGGGCATAGGGAAGGTTTTGAAAGGGAAGCTCCTTGTATGGTCCGGCGCTGACATGGGGTTCAAAACATTCAAGGGCTATAAAGACCCTGACTGCGCCTGTTGCAGCGGAACTGATATATAATGACTGTTGTGGGACATTCAAACAGGTTCTGATTATATTTATCAAATGAGGTAATCCGTAAGTTCATTACTATGGATAACATTTATAACCTGATATATTTTGCAGCAACGGTATTGCTGACCA
>JBBIUL010000028.1:0-13391 GCA_037440265.1 Nitrospira sp.
TGCTGAGGCAATGTCCGGCCCTGTTGCCGTCACTCCAAGCACCCTGCCCCCTGAGGTCACTATAGTGTCATTCTTATATGCCGTCCCTGCGTGGAACACATAAGCACCTTTCAGTTGATTTGCCTCCGTAATCCCGGTTATAACATCACCCTTGCGGTATTTCCCGGGGTAACCGCCTGAGGCAATTACAACACAGACCGACGGCTCATCCTTCCACTCAACCTTCACATCAGACAGCCTCTCGTCTGTTATTGCCATTGCAATTTCCATGAAGTCTGTTTTCAGGCGTGAAAGCACCGGCTGCGTCTCTGGGTCGCCCATGCGGCAGTTGAACTCAAGGGTGTACGGCTCACCGTTGTCAATCATCAGACCGGCATAGAGGACTCCCTTGTACTTTATCCCTTCTGATGCCAGCGCTTTTATGGTCGGCTTCATGATCCTGTTGAGCACGACCTGTTCGAGTTCCTTCGTCAAAACCGGCGCCGGGCTGTAGGCCCCCATGCCCCCGGTATTGGGTCCTTTGTCATCATCAAAGATACGTTTATGGTCCTGTGAACTGACCATTGGCAGAATGGTTTTTCCATCGGTAAATACCATATAGGAGGCCTCTTCACCCTTCAGGCACTGCTCAACAATCACCCTGTTGCCGGCATCGCCAAAGGCCCTGTCCTTCATGATGGTTTTCAGGGCATCCCTTGCCTCCTCAAACGTTGAGGCAACAAACACCCCCTTGCCGGCTGCAAGGCCGTCTGCCTTAATCACGATGGGGGTACCCTTGAATTTGATATATTCTTCGGCATGGATATATGATGTGAAGACCTTGTACTCAGCGGTCGGGATGCTGTGTGATTTCATAAGGTCTTTGCAGAACACCTTGCTTGATTCAAGCTGTGCAGCAGCCTTTGTGGGGCCGAGTATCTTTCTTCCGTCTTTTTCGAAGAGGTCCACAATGCCCTTTGAGAGCGGCTCTTCAGGACCGACGATGGTAAGGTCGATCCATTCGTATTTCACAAAATCCAGCAGCGCGTTAAAATCGTTCTGCGGTACATCGATGCACTCAGCGAGTTCTGCAATCCCGGCATTCCCGGGGCAGCAGTATATCTTGTCCACCGACCTGCTCTGGGAAAGTTTCCATACAATCGCATGTTCCCTGCCTCCGCTGCCTATTACAAGCACTTTCATGTTTTAACTCCGTTTGTTTTCATTTAGCATATATCTCCAGAATCTTATTGTTCAGATTATGATCTCTGCAACATGCCTGCTGAAAGTTCATCTATTATACTTCATCAGGTCTTTAAATACCCTTTTTCAAGCATGCTGGTGTATGACCCGTCTCCGATGATGACATGGTCCAGCACCCGTATGCCTACGGCTTCACCAGCCACGGCAAGCTTTTCTGTAATAGAGATGTCTTCACGGCTCGGGCTCGTGTCGCCGCTGGGATGGTTGTGGACGAATATGACGGCTGCAGCCGATTCCTTGATCGCTTCCTTAAAGGCCTCCCTCGGATGCACCACTGATGCGGTAAGACTTCCTTCCGAGACCTTTACATCCCTGATAAGCCTGTTCTTTGCATCAAGCATCGCGCAGAAGAAGACCTCTTTTTTCAGGTTGAGAAACCGGGGGTAGAAGTGCCTGTAGACATCCCCGCCCTTCATGAATGCAGCACTTTTTGAAACAGGCTCTCCGAACATCCTCCTGCCAAGCTCGAGCGCTGCCTTTAACTGGGCTGCCTTTGCGCTCCCGAGCCCCTTTGTCTCACGGATTTCAGCCAGGGTTGCATGTTCTATCTTCGAAAGGCTTCCAAACCTGTCAAGCAGTTCCATTCCAAGGTCCATAGCGCTCCTCCCGCCGCCTCCGGTCCTGAGAATAATGGCAATAAGCTGGGCATCAGACATGCTTTGAGCACCGTATCTGAGCAGGCGTTCCCGCGGCCTTTCGTCCTCAGGCCATTCTTTTATGCTTTTGTATGCCATGGACTGTGTGATTTTATCATCAGGTCAGACATGAGGTAAAGCGTTATTTTTCCATAAATACCGTGATTTGACGATGCCCAGGGCGTGTGATAATATACCGTATGCCGTTGTATTATTACGAAGCCGTTGACCCCCGGGGCAGAAAGATAAAGGACACTGCATCGTCTTCTGACGAGGAGTCGCTCAAAGCATTACTAAGGGAGAAAGGGCTTATCCCCCTGAGCATTGCCCTTTCAGGCACAAAAAAGGCTGGGCTTCTCGAAAGGATAACCTTAAAAGACCTTCTTACCTTTACCCAGGAACTCGGCAACCTCCTTGATGCAGGGCTTCCGATTGACCGTGCGCTCTATGTTCTTTCAGAACATTCGGAGAAAAAGCCTTTCAGGGCTATCATACGCGAAGTCTACATAGATATCCAGAAAGGCAATACCCTCTCGTATGCAATGGGAAAGCACCGGGTTTTCCCGCGAGTATACATTAATATGATCAAGGCCGGTGAGTCAGGCGGCATGCTGGAGACCGTCATCAAGCGGCTCGTTGCCTTCCTGGAAACTTCAATTGCCTTCAGGGAGGAAATCATATCAGCCCTCATCTACCCGATCCTCCTCACCTCAGTCGGCGGGATGGCAGTGGCTGTGCTGATGCTCTATGTTGTTCCCAAATTTGCCCAGATATTCACTGATATGGGACAGGCGCTGCCGCTTCCCACGGTGATACTTATCAATACCAGCAAAACGTTCGCAGATTACTGGTGGGCTATCGCCGGTGCGGTCATTGTGTCAGCGCTCATGGTCAGAGGATATTCTAAAACAGCCGAGGGAAAAACTTTCTTTGATAATCTCAGGCTGAAGGTTCCCGTCCTGAGAAAGCTTACCATGAGGATGATCATATCACGCTTTTCGAGAACGCTCGGCACCCTGCTTCAGAGCGGTGTGCCCATACTTGAGGCAATAAAGATATCACGGGAAGTGATTGACAATGATACGGTTTCTGCACAGCTTCAGGTAATCGAGGAAGGGGTGAGCAAAGGGAGGGGCATATCTGCCCCGCTGCGGGAAAGCAGGGTTTTCCCGCCGATTGTCACACAGATGGTCGTTGTCGGAGAAGAGGCCGGCAAGCTTGAAGACACCTTTCTCCTTATTGCTGAGCGGTTTGAAACAGAGACCAAAAGCCTTATCAAGCGGTTCATCAGTCTTTTTGAACCTGCCCTCATCCTCATTATGGGCATTATTGTAGGACTGATCGTCATCTCAATGCTCATAGGGATTTTCAGCATTAACGAAATACCCATATAAAATTATACGCCGTAACACAGGAGGAAATAATGAAACGCACTGACAATAAAAGACGCAAGAAAAACAGCAGGGGGTTTACCCTTATCGAACTGCTCGTTGTGATGGTCATCCTTGGCCTGCTTGCCGCCCTGGTCGGCCCTCGGCTGTTCGGCCACGTCGGCAAGGCAAGCCAGAAGGCAGCGAAAACCCAGATCGAGATGCTCGGCCAGGCCCTTGATTCCTACAGGCTCGACACCGGGAAGTATCCGACTACTTCAGAGGGGCTCAATGCGCTCGTTTCAAACCCGGGGACACAGGGCTGGGACGGCCCCTATCTGAAAAAAGGCCTGCCGAACGACCCATGGAAAAAGCCGTATCAGTATCAGGCACCAGGCTCGCACGGAGAATATGACCTCTTCTCCTACGGTGCTGACGGCGCTTCCGGCGGTGAAGGTGAGAACAAAGACATCACGAGTTGGGAATAGGATTCACCCCGTTAGAAAAAAATTGTCGCCGGCAATACCTCTGAGCGGTAATGATGTTATGAAAGGGCATCGAGATAGAGGATACTGCTCTCAATCAGGGTTCACCCTTTTTGAGCTGCTGATCGTCCTGTTCATCATTGCGCTGACTTCATCTGTTGTTTTTTTCTCTGCCGGCAGACTGCACGAAAAAACGGTCTTTCATGAAGAGACCAGAAGGCTTGTGCAGACAATAAAACAGGCAAGGCAGATTTCGCTCCTCGAGAAAAAAACAGTTGAAGTAACGATTGACGAAGAGGCAGGGAATTACCGGTTACAACGCGGTGATGAGAATGTATCGGCAGGGCATACGGTCCCTGAAGGGTACACTATCACCGGTGATTCTCTCCTGTTTTTCCCGAAAGGCAACAGCTCAGGCGGGACACTCATGATAACTGATGGCAAAGGCCGGGAATATGAGATTAAGGTCGACCCTGTTGTCGGCACCCCGACAGTCACAAGGTTTTAGCCTCCTTGAGGTCATGGTCGCGCTTGCCATCCTCGGCATGGCGCTGGTGGCCATTTTTCAGCTGTTTTCAATGTCACTGCGCTCCACAAAAAAGGCTGAAGATTACACAAAGGCGCTTTTCTATGCACGGTCAATGGTTGACGAGACATACAGTCTTGTCGACCCTGCAGAAGCTTCCGGCTCTCAGGATTTCAGGGAAGATTTCAAAGGGACAAGGACCGTTACGCTGATGGCCGCCGATGAAGAAGAAAAATCAAAACTGTACGAGATAACAGTTACTGTTACCTGGCCCCCTTCGGGAAGCCTCACCCTCAGGAGCCTGCGGACCGTTTATGCGCCTGAATAACAGAAACGGCTTTACACTGCTTGAGCTGCTCATATCCATCTCCCTCTCCCTGGTAATCATTGTAATCCTCTTTGCCTCGCTCAGGATCGGCTACAAGTCGCAGGAAAAGGGGATTGAAAGGGGGGAGGTCTCCCAGAAGATGAGGGTTCTCGGCGACAGGATGACATGGCTCATCCGCGGCCTCTACCCGTTCTCCCGCAACCTTCCGGAGGGAACGAAATTTTTCTTTGAAGGAGATTCAGACCGGATCGGCCTTGTGACAACCAGTGTCGACACGTACGCCAAAGGGCCGGAAGACAGGGCAGGCTTGAAATGGGTTTCTATCTTCAGAGACTCCAAAGGCCTTCAGGTACGGGAAAAGGTCTTTTTCCTCGAGGACGTCCTTGACGACAGCGGAGGAAAGCTGTTTGTTATTGACCCGGACGTTAAAAAACTCGAGTTCGAGTATTTTGACCTTCCCGAGGGCGAGACACAGGGAGACTGGGTGTCTGAATGGGATGCTGACGACAAGGGATACTTTCCGTCTGCAGTCATGGTGAAAATTACTTTTGAGCACAATGGAAAGACCTATGAGATGCCTGATATCATCATCAGGACCAGCGTCCAGAAAAGAGAGATGCTCTGAAGTCCTGCGCTACTTTATCTTTGAGCCTTCCTTCACGTCCTTTTCAGGCATCAGGATTACAGGGGTTCCGTCAGAATCGGTTGCCGCAAGGAGCATGCCGTTAGATTCCACTCCCATGAGTTTTGCCGGCTGGAGGTTGGCGACCACCACTATCTTTTTTCCGATGAGATCATCCGGGCCGTACCATTTGCCGATACCGGCCACAATCTGACGCATCTCTCCGGTGTCAACCTGAAGCTTCAACAGCTTGTCAGATTTCGGGACACGCTCAGCAGATATAACCTTCCCTATCCTGAGCTGAACCCTGGCAAAATCCTGAATCGGGATGAGGCTGGTTTCTCCTTGTGGCAGCTGCACCTTTTTTCCCTGGGCTGACGGTTCCTTCTGCTTTTTCTCCTTTTCTATCCTGGGGAAAAGCTGATCGCCTTTTGAGACCCTTATTTCATATCCGGGCAACCAGGTCCAGTAAAAGCATTTAGGATATTCGTCAGTATCACCGGGCAATCCCCGGGGCAAACTCTGTTTTACTTCCTCTGTCAAGGACTGAAGGCCGATCTGCCTCCATATTTTCTCCGACGTCTCCGGCATAAAAGGATAAAGAGCAGCAGCAGTAAGCCTGAGTGCATTCCAGATATCGAACATAACCCCTTTTAATCGTGCCAGGTCTGACAGTGCAAGTTTCCACGGCTCTGAACGCGCAATGAGGTTGTTTGCCTCCCGTATGATGTTCCAGACATGTTCGAGTATAAGATTGAACTGGAGCCGCTGCCAGCTTTCAGAATTATGGGCGCCTTGCAGGGCATTTACAAAAAACCGCTGATCATCTCCTGCGTCAACATTCGGCACATTGGTGTCTATCGTCCCATTGAGAAACTTCTCAGCCATGGTTAGAAACCTGCTCAGCAGGTTGCCGAGGTCATTGGCGAGGTCTGTGTTTATCCTTTTTATAAAGGCATCTTCTGAAAAATCACCGTCAAGCCCGAACGGGACCTCGCGGAGCAGAAAATATCTGAAGGCATCGGTTCCGTATTTTCCGATCATTGTATCAGGATCAACCACATTGCCGACCGACTTTGACATCTTCTTGCCTTCAACAGTCCACCACCCGTGGGCAAAGATGTTGCCGGGGAGCGGAAGTTCAAGGGCCATCAGCATCGTCGACCAGTAAACCGCATGGGTGGTAAGGATGTCCTTGCCTATCAGGTGATGGGAAGCCGGCCACCACGACAGTGATGAGTGATGGGTGATGGGTGATGAGTTTGTGTCCTCACTTCTGACTTCCGACTTCTGACTTCTGACTTCTTTTTCAGGGGCAAGATACCGCGTTGCAGAAAAATAGTTGACAAGGGCGTCGAACCAGACATAGGTAACGAACTGTTCGTCGAACGGGAGCGGTATCCCCCATGAAAGCCGCTGTTTCGGCCTTGAGATGCAGAGGTCTCCGAGGTCATTGTGCTTCAGGAAACCAAGCACCTCGTTCCTGCGCGTCTCAGGGAGTATATACATCGGATGTGCTTCGATATACTCGATGAGCCTTCCCTGGTATTTCGACATCAGGAAGAAGTAGTTTTCTTCATGTATCTGCTCGACCGTCCTGCCGCAGTCAGGACAGTTTCCTTCAACAAGGTCTTTCTCTGTCCAGAACCGCTCATCAGGCGTGCAATACCAGCCTGAATAGGACCTTTTTTCGATCTCGCCCCTGTCCAGGAGCATCTGCAAGAGGCCCTGCACAGTTTTTACATGCTGCGGGTCAGTGGTGCGGATGAAAGCATCGTTTGATATATTAAGTTTGCCCCAGAGGTCACTGAAATTTCCGACCATAATATCAGCGTGCTCTTTCGGGGACCGGCCTTTCTCAACAGCGGCCTTCTCAACCTTCTGTCCGTGCTCGTCAGTCCCTGTCAGGAAAAAAACTTCCCGGCCAAGAAGCCTGTGATACCGTGCAAGCACATCTGCAGCGATTGTGGTGTAGGCATGCCCGATGTGAGGGATGTCATTTACATAGTAAATAGGGGTTGTTACATAAAACCGTTTATTCACTCTTCTTCTGGAACCTGCCTTTCCGCCTTCTCCTTCGCCTTTTTCGTCTTCTCTGCTCATCTGCACCGGCAGCAGCCTGCGGTCCTCCGGACGGTTCATCTTTGCCTGCTGTCTGCTCTTTCCTCCCGGTCCTGTCAGAACGTTCAATGCGAACAGTCCTGCCTTCAGGCTCAGCAACAGCAGGCTCAGGCGTTTTCTCCTCAGCTATGCAAAGCGCATCCTCTTCCGCCGGAACTGCTCCCCTGCCGCCGGCATGCATATCATCATATTCATAACCGAGGCAGCACATCAATCTGCCGCAAACCCCGGAGAGTTTTCCGGTATTCAGGACAAGCTCCTGCTGCTTGGCCATTCTGATCGAGATAGGCTCGAATGAGGTCAGGAAGAGCCTGCAGCAGAATTCCTTCCCGCAGAGCCCAAGCCCGCCCACAAGCTTAGCCTTGTCGCGGACCCCTATCTGTCTCATCTCGATCCTGGTTTTGAACCTGGCGGCAAGGTCTTTTACGAGTTCCCTGAAATCGATCCTGCCGTCGGCAGTAAAATAGAAGACAATCCGTTTCCTGTCAAGGGTCACCTCTGAACAGACCAGCTTCATGGGGATGCCCCTGGCCATAATCCTTTCATTGCAAAAATCCATGGTCTCTTTTTCAAACAGCTCATTGTCCTTTTTCTGTTTCAGGTCATTCTCAGTAGCCAGGCGGAGGACCTTCTTCAGCTCCTTCTCGGGGTTTTCCAGCTGATGCGGTCCTTCAACCACTTTTCCGATGCTCAACCCGAACTCAGACTCGACTATAACAGAACCGCCGGCAGAGACCTCAATCCCGTTCACTTCAAAATCATATATTCTGCCGCAGTTCTTGAATCTTATCCCAACGACATCCGGCATATCAGACCGTTATTTCCTTTCTCAGCAGAGAAGACGTGTAGTTCCATGTAATAGACTTATTGAGGTTAAACATTAAAAGGTTTTTCAATATATTTATTTCGTTGTACAGGGATATTATAACCTTTACGTCCGTCTGTTTGCTTAATGTATCGAGATATTCCTGAAAGTCGGTATTGATCATGCGAGAGGGCTGTCCTGTTATTTTCAGGACGGCCATGTCCCTGAGGACAGTCAAGGCAAGCTCAAGCCACCGTTCAGAGTCATCCCGTGAAGCCCAGCTGTCTTTTTCGGCATTGAGCATCGCCTTCAGGAGTCCGATAAACCAAGTCCTCTCATCTGCAAGGTCACCGGAGAGCGCAAGGCCGGGGCGCCCCATCGAAAGCCTCACTGCAAGGCCGAGACCTTCATCCGGCACCCTGCCGCGCAGGACCGTTCTGGAGGCATCCTCAGAAAGCGGGACAAAATTAATCCGGGAACATCTTGACCGGATGGTATCCTGGATACGCTCCGGTCTGGAGGATACAAGGATGATAACACTCTCCTCGGGAGGCTCCTCAAGGGTCTTCAGGAATGCATTTGCAGCAGCGATGTTCATGGCATCCGCATCGTCAACGATCACAATTTTCTTCCTGCCTTCAAAGGCCTTGAAAGAGAGGGCGTTGTCTATTGCCCGCACCTCTTCAATCCTGATCTGCCTTTCCTCAGGAACCACCATGAGAAAGTCAGGATGCGTGCCTGCTTCGATTTTCGCACATGATTCACATTCATCGCACGCATCGAAATCCGTAAGGGGTGAGGGGTGCTGGATGTTGGGTGTTGAAGGTTGAGTGTTGGATGTTGGGTAAGGAATTTCCTCGAAAACTTCTTGCTCTGTTTCATGCATTCTGCCTGTTGCATGCAGCTTGTCACCTGAAGCTGTTTTCAGGCAATTCAGGGCCTTTGCAAAGCTGACTGCCGTGGTCTTCTTCCCGATGCCGGACTCTCCACAGAAAAGGTAGGAAGTGGCAACCCTCTGCCTCTTCATTACCCCCAGCAGAATTTCAACAGCCTTTTCCTGTCCAATAATATTCTTTAGAGACATGCGCTACTTTCTCCCAACGCTCTGTTTTTCAATAAAATCGTCAATAATCCCCCTGATCTTTTGATGCACATATTCAATGTTTTCTGAGCAGTCTATGGTTTTTATCCGTTCACCTGCCCGGGCTGCGATTGACTTGAACCCTTCCCTGACCTTTTCATGGAAAGAAACATCCTCGAGTTCCAGCCGGTCATTCTTGTTGACCGCCATGTTCCTCCGAAGGCCTGTCTCGACATCAAGATCGAGCAAAAGTGTGATGTCAGGCCGAAGCCTGTTCGTAGAGACAGCATCGAGAGAATCGATCAGGGTCAGATCAATGCCCCTTCCATAACCCTGATATGCCACCGTTGAATCGCTGAACCGGTCCGTGATGACAATGTCCCCTCTTTTAAGGGCAGGCAGGACAATTTCTTTCAGAAGCTGGACGCGGGAGGCATTATAGAGCAATAGTTCAGTCACCGGGTCCATGCCCTTACTCTCAATGGAAAGGAGGAGTTCTCTAATCTTGCTGCTTATCAGTGTTCCACCCGGTTCTGCTGTCTGCAGAACTGCAAACCCCTTTCCCCTGAGGTATTCTGCAAGAAGCCTGGACTGCGTAGATTTCCCGGTCCCCTCAATGCCCTCAATAGAGATGAAGATCCCTTTCATGAGATCTCCTCCTTCAGCCTGATGAGAATCTGAAAGATCTTCAGGGTCTCCTCTATGGTCCTTGATCCGGTCCCGCAGGAAGGGGTCAGCAGGATGTTCGAGCGGACAAGCGAAGCAGGTATCCTTGCAGACATTTTTTGAAACCCGTTTTCAAAACATGCCTTTATTGTCTCAAGGGTTTCGCCCCTGATTGCATCAGATGTCGGTACAATGCCCCACGCAAGACGCCCCCCTTTTTCAAGGAACTCCCTGAATGCCTCATGGTAAATAACAATAGTGTCGGCATAATCATAGGCATCAAAGCTGATGATCTCTGCCCCGCTCTGTATCACCAGCGGCCAGTCGGCGTTTCCGCAGCAGTGGATGCCGGGAATCCCTCCTGCTTTTTTGATGGCCGCGGCCAGTTCTTTCAGCATCCGCAGGGCCTCGTCTCCGTTTACGCCGAGGTAACTCGAACTGCCGAGCGCTGAGAGTATCGGTTCATCGATAAAAATCACAATGTCGTTTGCGTATTGCTTCAGCATGTCAAGCTGCCAGTTCACCTTCGCCTTCAGGAGCATCAATGATATCTCGCGTATCTCCTCATCAAAATAGACCGGTTTCCCTTCGCTGTCTTTCAGTCCGAGCGTAAACGTGAGCGGCCCGGTAACATGGCCTTTCAGCGCCCCAAAGGATCTGTTCCTTATAATGTTGAGAAATACGTGCAACCCCTGTGCAAAGTCTTCAGAAATCGCAATCCTGCTGTCTTCAGTCCAGCTTTCATAGAAGCGCTCAAGCTCGTCCGAGCGGTCTTTCTCCAGCCAGACCGCGTTCCTGACCATGTCAATTTTAAGGAAAGGCATGCCCTCTGAATACTGCGGGATCATGAATTCCCTGAAGGACAGCGCCGGAAGCTGAGGCCAGAACGGGATGTCAAATACATCCAGTATTATGTTGCAGGCATCTTCGGCGCTTGCATGCGGAAGACTGCCGATGCCGGTTGTAGCAAAAGGGGTTAACATCTATGAATAATACCCTATCGGAGAAGATTGTTTCAAAACTTTTCAGGCAAGTCACTGCACTTGGCAGTTCGCCGCTACCGCTGAAAAATTTCTGTCAGCGTTTGAAGTCCTTTCCGTGTGATGTCAGGAGTGTTTTCTGATGCTGATCAGTGGGAAAATACTGCAGGGAATGCTCATCGGAGGGGCATGTTTTCTGCGGCGGCCTCCTGTTGTGCAGCAAAACAGGAAATTTCAGACCGGCAGGAAAATTGTCCCGCATGTTTTCTTCTGAAAAGAAGTCAGGCGTTATTTATTTCTCCTCTGATGTTTTGTCTTTTTGAGCAGCTTTTTGTGCTTATGCTTGCTCATCTTCTTCTTGCGCCATTTTACAACGTTCCCCACACACTCACCACCTTTCAGGTTTTATCAATAAAAAAGTAAGGAGCAGAAAGTAAGAAGTGCAAAACCGCTCAGGGCTCTTCCGGGCTGCTTACTTACTGCTGCTTACTTTTTTTACACTGCCGTTTTTATAGTCCCTTGCCTGGTCAATAAAAGCCTCCAGCTGTATCACGGTGGTCAGCGATTCTGTCCCGTCAAATGAAATACTCAGACAAGGGATACCGAAATCGCGGTTCAGTCCGCGCATCATGCCGCTGACAATAGTTCCGGGCATACAGCCGAAAGGCATCGCATTAATAATGCCGGACGCCCCTCTCCTTACGAGGTCAATACTCTTGCCGATGCTGAGGATCGTCTCCCCTTCGAATGAAGAGTGAATGTACGGCTCTGCCATATCCAACAGATCCCTGGTATCGGGTTCATGCAGGGTTTCCAGAAACCCCCTGAAATGGTTTGCAAATCCGTGCTCAGTCCTCTTTTGAAAGAACCTCTTCAACAGAGGTTCAATGATACCAGACCAGTCTTTTTTAATCAAGAGTTTGCGGAGCCCCATCAGGTTTATATAAAGCAGCCACTCTTCAACAGGCGCAAGGTATGCCTCACCGCCGAGCGACTCTATCTTCTGTATCAGATTTTCATTCGAAAAATTGTTTGACCTGACAAAGATTTCACCGATAATCCCTATCAGGGGTCTGTTTTCATCATCCCTTCTTATGCCTCCGAATTCCCTGCGTGCCTTTCTGAGCACATCCTCGATCCTGCCGTCAGTTCCCCTCACAGACTGCACTACATCATCAAGCAGTTCACGGTAAACTGCGTCTGAGACGCCTCTTTCTTTTTCATAAGGCCTTGTTTCATGGAGGCATTTCTTAAGCAGGCTGATCGCGATAACTCCTTTCCAGGCCCTCATGCTGAAGTCTTTGCCGACAATGCCAAGGTCTTTATAAAAATTCTCATCCTGGTTGGGTGAAAAGATAGGGACATTTTCGAGGCCGAGTTCGCCCATCACCTGCCGGTGAAAGACATTATACTGTCCGAACCTGCAGGGCCCCGAACCTGAAGGCATGAAGAACGCTGACCTTTCAGGGTCAAAGCCATTCTCAAGCGCCTTCTTTACCATGTCTCCGGTCGTCACTGCGCAGGGATAGCACTCTTTTCCCGATACATATTTCCTTCCGATATCAACAGCCTCTTTGCAGGACTCGGGCAGCACTTCGGCATCTATCCCGCAGTATTCAAAGGCCCCGGCAAGCGCGAGAGAATGATCGGACATGCGCGGTATGTACACCTTCCGACGGCCTGACAACTGTGCAGGGGCAGTTTTTTTCTTCGGTTTTATTTCAGAGTGCCCGGGCTCTGCCTGTTTGTTTTCTATGCTGTCAAGGAAGGCCTCGCATCGTGTTATGGCGCCTGCATCTGCGCTGTGCTCATCGATCTCAAGATGGAGGTACGGTTTGCCTGACATCTCGTTTTCAAAATACTTTATGATGAAAGAGTCAGGACCGCAGGAAAAATTGCCTATGTTCAGGGCATACAGGCGGGGGTCAGCGCTTATAATTTTGGCAGCGCTCAGCATCTTCTGTCCCGAACGCCAGTACATATTCGGCCACTCGCCTGAGATATCCTCGTTCTCAATCGGCAGAAAATCCATGGGAATCGAGAGCACCTTAAGGTCAGCCAGTTTCCTGGGGATATCGAGGTTCATCCCCCTGTCAAAGGCATTATAGGCCCTTCCAACGACAACCACAGCCCTTTTGTCCAGAGAAGAGATCATCTCGCTCCCCTTGCTTTTGATCTCCTTGGTGAACATGTCCTGCGCCGCCTGTGCTGAATCCAGAGCCTTTGATATCCGGGAAGCCTTTACCTTGAACGGCCTGAACACCTTTCTGAGTTCCTTTTCCAGAAATGCCCTTCCGCGGCTCATATTTATGACCGGGGTCACAGCTCTTATCCCCGGAAATGCAATCTTTGCGACATAGGGAATTGTCTGGACATAAGGGCAGGCAAAACCTTTCTCGAAAAAGTCATCCTGTTTGTTCAGATTGACGAAACTCGGCAGGAAGATGATATCAACCTGTTTATCGATCAGATATTTTATATGGCCATGCGCTGTCTTAACCGGGAAGCACGACTCAGACAGAACGCTTTC
>JBBIUL010000029.1:0-13330 GCA_037440265.1 Nitrospira sp.
TCTTTGGAATGACTGTATTCATAAAAGCATCAGGCCCAAAAGAAATCTGCAAACAAAATATAATTACGTTCGTATTTTCTGAACTGCAGTACTGAGACTCATTCAGCATGAAGCATTATATTATTTAATCTTCTTTAACTATAACATAGCGGTAGTGCAGTATAACGACCTTGAAATATAAAGCAGAAAGGTTTGAGCATTTATGTTATGCAATCTCATTTTCATGAATTATCCTACTATCTGCTGGTTTAGAAAACTTAATAATTCATTTGACTTTAAGATGTTTTTTTATTATTATAATTCACCTTGTGTTGCATTTTAAATCTTCTCTGTTTCAATTTGCATCGCTTTTCTTGCTTTATTTAGCTAACTTTTACTGGTAACATGATACGTAACAGAATCTTGAAGGAGGTATGGAACTTGTTATCTTCATTCCGTTTATTCACTATCCTGCTGACCGTCACAGCATTTCTTTCTCTCGTTTTTATTGCAGTTCCCGCAATTGCCTCAACGGACTCATCAGTGCCGGTTGAGGCTGCCGCAACCGCATCTCAGATGCCATGGTGGGGATGGCCGCTCATTTTGTTTGTTGTCACCTTTCTGCTCGGCATCGTCGCTGTGCTGGGTGGTGTTGGTGGAGGTGTACTTTTTGTGCCGATCATCGGCGGATTCTTTCCTTTTCATATCGACTTTGTGAGAGGTGCAGGTCTTCTGGTTGCACTTGCAGGTGCTTTGGCTGCAGGGCCAGGGCTTCTGAAAAAGGGCCTGGCTGACTTACGGTTAGCGATTCCCGTTGCTCTCATAGCATCTTCCTGTGCGATAGTCGGCGCAATGATCGGACTTGCATTGCCTTCTCATGTCGTAAACACCGCCCTTGGCCTTACTATTTTGGGCATTGTCGCAATTATGCTGATGGCTAAAAAATCCGAATATCCTGACGTCAAACAGGCAGACAATCTTTCAACCGCACTCAGGATAAGCGGGGTTTACTACGAAGCTTCAACCGGCCAGGAAGTCAACTGGAAAATCCATCGCACACCGCAGGGGCTTGCATTGTTTGTCATCATCGGCGTTATGGCAGGCATGTTCGGTCTTGGCGCCGGATGGGCAAACGTCCCTGTCCTCAACCTCCTCATGGGGGCACCATTAAAGGTTTCAGTGGCAACAAGCAAGTTTCTTTTGTCGATCACGGATACGTCAGCTGCATGGATCTATATCAATAACGGAGCAGTCCTTCCCATGATGGTCGTGCCGTCTATCATAGGGATCATGCTCGGCTCTATCGTCGGCGTCAGGATACTGGCAAAAACAAAACCTGCAGCTGTCCGTTATATTGTTATCGTAATGCTGCTCTTTGCAGGCTCAAGGGCATTGCTCAAGGGATTGGGAATCTGGAACTGAAAATCAAAAGGGAGATATAAAAATGGGAAAACAGGTGCAGGCAACCGAGGAGCAGATTTCATACGCAAAACTGCTTGACATTGGAATGAAGGCCGGGCTGCTTTTATTAATCATAACGTTTGTCATTTATCTTTCCGGGATTATCTCTCCGTATATACGCCGCGCTGAAGTTGCAAATTACTGGGGCATGTCTGTCCATGACTATCTTGCTGCAACAGGCATTGAGCCGGGGTGGGCATGGCTGAAGATGCTTGGCAAAAGTGATTTTCTTAATTTTACCGGTATTGCATTCCTTGCCGGAGTGACGATTTTTTGTTATGCACGAATAATACCGATACTTTTCAGGAAAAAAGATACGGTGTATGGCATTCTTGCGATTATTGAAGTGCTGGTTCTGGTACTGGCTGCTTCAGGACTGTTAAAGGCAGGTGGTCACTGATGTTCAGAAAGATACTGGTGGCCACAGACGGTTCAGTTAACAGCAGGGCTGCGGTAAGAAAAGCGATCCAGATTGCCAAAAAGGCCAGATCTCCCCTGCTTGTGGTTTCCGTTGCAGACGTAACCGAAGAATTCAGGATTGTTGCCCCTGAACTTGAAGAAAAAATGGTTGGGGAATCAAAAAAGATTGTAACCAGTGTCGTCAGGCAGGCAGCAAAATCCGGGGTAAAAGCTGAGGGCATCGTCCATGCAGGAGATCCGTATGACCTTATCACAAAGACTGCAAAGGCAAAAAAGGCAGATCTTATCGTGATGGGGAGCCACGGCAGAACCGGACTAAAAAGGCTTCTCATGGGCAGCGTGACCTCCGGCGTCATTGGACATACGACAGCGTCAGTTTTGGTAGTCAAAACATAATGCTCAGACCGCCACCATCAGACAATCATACACAGTTCCATATAAAAGCTTAAAGTTTTTTCAGAGAACGCCCCTGCCTACCTTTCACTAAATTCTTTATGGTATGATAAAACAAAAAATCACAGCAGGAGCTTGCCATCCATATCCTCAAGGCCCTGGATTCAATAGAAAAGCTTGAAGTCAAGATCGCTGAACTGTACGAATGGTTCAGCGTGAATTTCCATGATGATCACGAAGCCTCAGCGCTCTTTTTTCGTATGAGCGTTGATGAAACAGCGCATGCAAATCTTGTCAGATATCAACGCCGGCTGGTCACCCAGAACATGAAACTGTTCGGCGACGTCACCGTTGATATTGAAGCCATAAAAGAGGTAATTTCTCATATAGAGTCCGTCCTCTCCGGCCCGCCGCCGTCGGTTTCAGACGCTGTCAGGATTGCCCTTGATATCGAAAACAGTGCTGCTGAAACCCATTATCTTGCTGCCATCAGAGAATCAGCTTCCGGCATTACTGGGTTGCTGAACAACCTGGAGTCCCTTGATTGTTCGCACTGCGGGGTTTTCGAGGAATTTGCCCGGCACCGCAGTTATCCGTTTGTATCAGACATTCCCAAGACCTTCTCAAAAATACCAGCGTCCGCCCGGGAAATGCCCTCTCCGGCTGACAATACTGACAGCATTCCCCCTGAACTGCTCGATAAGATTAATAACTACTATATTCACTACGAGTCCATGGATTACTATGAGTTGCTCGGCGTCAAGGATTATGCCGGCAGCGATGCTATCAAACATGCGTTTCATGAACGAGCAAAAGAGTTTCATCCTGACCGCTTGATGAATGTTTCCAATGAGTTGAAGCAGAAACTCAATGCCGTTTTTGGGAAAATGACCCTTGCATACTCGACTCTCATGAGCCCGGTCAGGAGGAAAGAATACGAAAAAATCCGCACTTCACGGAGCAGGCACTGACTATTTCGTTTTCGAATAATTGATGCCGGCACAGGAAACAACAAACCTGTGCCGTTAACCGGCTGCTCCGGTCTTTTTACAGTCTCCGTTTCATTGCTTCATGCTGGTTTCCCAGTCTCCATCCGTAAACTTCATTTGTGCTTTTATTAATAAAAAACTATAATAACAGTCGTTATGTATTCTCTTGTTTTGGTTCTTCTTGTTCTTTTCCCGGTAGCTGCACATGCCAATCTGCTTATCGGGGGCGACACAGTCTATATCGTTCAGTCAGGGGACACTCTTGAACGCATCGGGGCACGGTTCGGTGTCAACTGGAGATCCATAGCCACTGAAAACAATCTGGATTTCAGGAATTATCTTCAGATAGGACAGGAACTTAAAATCAATACGAGAAAAATTGTTCCCAAGTTCATTGACAACGGCATTATTATAAATATCCCGGACAGGACCCTTTATTATTTCAGGAACAGCACCCTTGAAAAAACATTTCCGGTCGGACTTGGCAGGCCCCCTGCAAAAGGAAAAAGAAACTGGACCACCCCGCATGGCCCGTTCAGTATAGTAAGAAAAGATAAAAACCCTTCCTGGTATGTGCCCCTGTCTATCCAGCAGGAAATGGCCGAAGAAGGAAAACCTGTTCAGACCATTGTACCTCCTGGCCCGGACAACCCGCTCGGACGTTTCTCGCTCAGGACTTCAATTCCGGCAATCCTCATACATGAGACAATCTGGCCCGGCACCGTCTATCAGTTCCGCAGTCATGGATGCATAAGGGTCCTGCCTGAACATATGGAGGATTTTTTTCATGAGGTTGAGTTAAACACGCAGGGAGAGTTAATATACAACGTTGCAAAAATTGCCGTTTCTGATGATGGAAGAATATTTCTTGAAATCCATAACGATATCTATGGAAAAATCAGCAATCTTTCCCGGGAAACCGAATCGATGATAAAAAATCTCGGTCTTTCTGAACAAGTCAACTGGCAGAAGGTTGAACTTATGCTCAGGAACAAATCCGGCACTGCAGAGGACATCTCGCTTTGATCACAAGGAGGTCTTTTTTAAAGGCAGCCCTGTTTGGTACCGTTTTGTTGCCGCTCAGAAAGGCATATGCGCTGAGCAATGCAGATCGTTCCCTCAGTCTTCATAATATTCACACTGAAGAAAACCTTGAGGTCACTTATTTTTCTTCCGGACTATATGACCGTGAGGCGCTCAATGCAATCAACCGCCTTATGAGATGCCACTACACTGATGAAACAGCATCTATGGATGTCGGGGTTCTGGACCTGTTGTCTGACATTAAGGAAATTTCGGGCTATGCCGGGACTATCGAGATCATTTCAGGTTTCCGTTCAGAGCGCTATAACGCGCATCTCAGAAGACTTGGCAGAAAGGTTGCTAAGGGAAGCCTCCATGTTAAAGCCCTTGCTGTTGATTTCTCGATGCCGGGTATCAGCAACAATGATCTTTTTTCGATTGCGAAATCGTTATCAGCAGGTGGTGTCGGGAAATATACAGATTTTGTGCATATCGACGTAGGTCGTGTCAGATACTGGTAGCCACATCGTTTATTATTTCTGACCGAGTTCTTCTCTCTTCTTAATAAAAAGGCTCCCTGCAGGGAGCCTTTCAGTGTGCTTGGCTGTTTTCTTACTTATTCTCTTTCTTCTTCTTGCCGGCCAGATAAGATTCGCTCGGCCTCCATCCGAAAGTAGCATACGCCGGAACTGCTACTGGAGCCAATACCTTCTGCACGCCGAGTTTTGCCAACACAGCGATTCCTATAAAAGGAAGGAACACTGCATAAAGCAGTCCTATAACCGGACCTGCAACTGCTACCACCGTCTTGTTTATGTTTTTGCCGTCTTTCATCTCCTTGCCCTCCTTTGTTCTTTTCTTGATTACAGGATAACTTATTGATAATCATTGAACAATCGGCAAATATTCCTACTCGCATAAGAATCTCTTCTTATTTCCTCAAAATAAAGGTTTGTATATCGAACCGGTTTTCTCAGTCAAAGGCAATTCACTCAAAGTTGACAGCGTACGAGATATCGCTGTTTGAATTCAGACACAGTCGATTTTTATTTCCTGATACATTGGTGATATCATAATGTCATGTCTCTACAGAAGAAAATCATCATAAGTTTTTTAATCAGCTCAGCTATCATCGCAATCCTTGCTGTTTCCGCTTATATCAGCTTCATCGAAATGAGAAAAGAAATACGCTATCTGGAGCTTTCAGATACTTTACGAAGCAAGTCCCTGCTGCTGAGACGACATGAAAAGAACTTTTTCCTCTATGGCGACTTAGAAGAAATAAAGAATGTTTATAATTACTTAACAGAACTCGATGCGATCCTCAAACAGAACAGTCATATTGACAAAACAGGCAAACTCGCAAATCTTCACGAAAAAACGGAAGAATACAAAAAAAGATTCAATACCATTGAAAATATTGTCTGGGATTTTCAAAGGGATTTCTCCATGCTCAAACCTTCTCTTCGACTACACCCCAGGCTGTTTCTCCTCGTAGAATCTACTTTTCTGGAACGCCCCAAGATAAATGCCGACCTCCTTGTTGACTTGCTCTCTCTGAGGCCGGACCACTCCACCGTCAGAAATCTTCATGCATTAGACTCAGAAATCAGTGCTTTAAGGAAAACCGGGGAAGAGATTCTGTTCATTTCACAGGAACTTGACAGGACAGCACGGACAAATGTCGAGGAAGCCATAAGTTTTTCTCAAAGTGCAGTATTAATCCTGTTCCCTCTGTTTCTCTTGGTCGGACTTGCAACCTTGTTTGTCATCGGCCAGAGCGTTGTTAAGCGACTGAAAATATTAACCATGGCTGTTGAGAAGGCTGGCATGGGTGATTTCTCGTTTCTCACCGAAAATACAAAGGCAGTTGAAGCCGGCAGACTCATGAAAAAATTTATGTACAAAGGTAATACCGCTGCTGTTCAGGATGAGGTTGGAAAGCTGATTAAGGCATTTATTAAAATGGAAAATGACCTTTCTGCAAGAGATGGCGAGATAAAGAAAAAAAACGAGGAGCTCCTGCAAAGCAGAAAGCTTGCTTCTATCGGCACCCTGGCCTCTGGTGTTGCCCATGAACTTAATAATCCTCTCAACAATATTTATCTGGCTGCTCAGATACTTTCAAGGGAATCAGGAGATCATGGATGCTCCCCGATTGTCAGAGACACTGTCAAGGATATCTTTTCTCAGACATTGCGCGTAAAGAGAATCGTCAGCGACCTCCTTGAATTTGCCAGGGAGAAAGCGCCGGAACTCGGACCGGTGGATACAATTAATATCGTCAGAGAGGTGCTTGATCAGATGACCCAGTCAGGTGAACTCCACGATGTCCGGTATGAAATCTCTTCGCAAGAAAGTGTCAAGATAATAGGGGACCGGCACCTGCTCCAGCAGGTCTTTATCAATCTCTTTGCCAATGCCGTTGACGCCATGAACCGCAGGGGACTTATTTCCATTGATTTTTCCGTCCTTCCCGAAACTGTTGAGATCACAATTTCAGACACGGGAAAGGGGATTCTGAAGGAAGACATTACACGGATATTCGACCCGTTTTTTACCACGAAAGAAAAAGGCACCGGGTTGGGATTAGCTATCGTTTACAGTATAATAAAAAAACATAATGGCAAAATAGAGGTCTCCAGTGAAACGGACAAAGGGACTACGTTTACCATCACGCTGCCGAGGGAGTTATGAAAGGGAAATTACTCATAGCCGAAGATGAAGAGATTACCCTGAAGCATCTTAAATATGTTCTCGAGAAGGAGGGATATGCGGTAGTTGGTGTTTCTAACGGGATCGATGCCCTCAGCACACTGGAAAATGAATCTTTTGACATTCTTCTGACAGACATCAAGATGCCCGGAATGGATGGCATTACCCTTTTATCAAAGGTAAAAGAGAATAATCCTCACATTGAAGTTATTGTGATTACGGGATTCGGCAGTATAGAATCAGCCGTTCACGCAATGCAGAGAGGTGCGAGTGATTATATTACAAAACCCTTCAACCTCGATGAATTACTACTGAAAGTCGGAAAACTTCAGGAAAAAAAAAGCTTAGAGCATGAAAACATAGCCCTCAGGGTCTCTCTCGGACTGGACAAAGAACTTCCCTTCATCGCCAAGAGCAAAATGATGAAGAGAGTCATCGAGGTCATCAACAGCATAACGGGATCAGACTGCAATGTCCTCATCACCGGTGAAAGTGGCGTCGGCAAGGGACTTGTGGCAAAACTGATACACTATTCCGGTCTTCGCAAGGAAAAACCATTCCTCGGAATTAATTGTGCAACCTTTACAGAAGATCTTCTGGCCAGTGAACTGTTCGGACATGAAAAAGGTGCGTTTACCGGGGCAATATCTTCAAAGCAGGGGCTTCTCGAAGTCGCTCGCAACGGCACGCTCTTTCTCGATGAAATTGCTGAAATGTCCCCTTCCCTCCAGGCAAAACTCTTAAAGGTAATCGAAGATAAAGAATTTATCAGGGTTGGGGGAACAAGATCAATAAAGGTTGACATAAGATTTATAGCAGCCACAAACCAGAACATAAAATTACTTGTATCCAATGGAAAATTCAGAGAAGATTTATACTACCGTCTGAATGTAATGGACATTTTCATTCCTCCCCTGAGAGATCGGAAAGAAGACATTCCCCCGCTCAGCAAATATTTTCTCAGTAAACACGCCGGAAACGCCAATAAGAAGATCGTTGGATTCACAAAAGATGCTCAGGAGATGTTTCTCTCATATGGCTTTCCGGGAAATGTGAGGGAACTGGAGAATATTATCGAACGTGCGGTTATCCTTGAAAAATCTTCTCGTATTACACCTGACAGCCTTCCCCAGACTATCAAGCTATTTCAGGTTGAAACTATTGATCCGAATAAACTAAGAACCCTCGATGAACTCAACAGGGACTATGCGGAGAAAATCCTTGATTTTGCTGAACACAACAAATCAAAAGCAGCTGAAATCCTCGGCATATCAAGAACAAGCCTCTGGAGAATATTGAAAAAATAATTATCTAGAGTCTCTTATTCCTTCTTCCTCCAATGTGCAGACCCGCTTCTCTATCCGAATACGTTCACTCGTGTTCATATTTGAAACACTTAATTAATCTTCTAATCATATTTTCTCCTTTTATTTCAATGCGATATAGATTGGCATGCCTTTTGGATTTATATGTGCAGATGATAGAAAGGAGAGAGTACAAATGAAGGAAAATCTCTTATTCGTAACAAGAGGAGGTGAAAACATTGAAGAAGGGATCTCTTATGTAATTGAACTCTCAAAAATACTGAAAGCAGGGATAACCATATTAATAATTTATGAGAAGCATAAAAAACGCATCTATGAAGACATTATGACATCCCTGACATTTGCTGAAGCAGGTGAATTACAAACAGCAAAAGAGATTCTGTTTGAAGAAGAGAAAGAACTGCAAAAAACAACAGATGCAATGTTACGGGCTCTGGACAAAAAATTCGGAGAATATCAAAAAGATTTTTCATATGAAATAGCAACCGGAAATGCAATGTCTGCAATAAGGGATTTTCTCAGGAACAAACCAGGCATTGAAATGGTGCTGTTAAGCCCTAATCTTTCAGGCAACAAAAAAAATGTTGATGTAAAGAAATTGCTCAAAACTATTACAAAACCAATCGTTACGATCTCACGGCCAGCCGGCTCAGAAGCGTAACAACAAAAAGAATGGAGGAACTGCAAATGGAAGGACTAAGGAAAATAATGAAAAAATTAGAAACCGTAATGAGTGCATCAGCGTTTGCTGAAGCAGGAGAATTTGAAGCTGCGCGAATGATTCTTCGCGAAGGTGAAGGTGTCGATAAAAGGGCAAACAAGAGACCTGAACTGAGAACGCAGCTGCTGAGAAGAAATCTATAATTCATAAGGAGAAAACATGGCAGTCTACAAAAAGAATAAAAATGCAACCATTCGCAAGATGATTATTTCAGGCATTATAGCAGCTGGACTTTATACCCTTTTGCTCACTTACCAGGATTTAATTATCGCAAACTTCAGCAGGGGGGGGCTATACGCACTACTGCCCATATCAACAGCATTCATTTTTTCATTTGTTCACGGAACGTTTACCGGAAGCTTCTGGACTGCAATGGGTGTTGAGGCATCCAAAAAGAAACAGGAGGTAAAATAAGAATGCATGATATAGTGCAGGCAGCATCCAATTTCATCCATCTCGATATCGTCAATATAAGCTATCTCTTTGTCGTAGGCTTTATCGGCGGTCTTGTCAGCGGGTTCATTGGTTCAGGAGGGGCATTCGTCCTAACACCTGGCATGATGAGCCTTGGTGTGCCAGGCCTCGTTGCAGTCGCAAGCAATATGTGCCATAAGTTTCCAAAGGCGCTCGTGGGAGCCCTGAAACGGGCAAAATACGGGCAGGTTGACCTGAAACTGGGCATCATCTTCGGTATCTCAGCAGAAGCGGGGGTTTTATATGGAGCACATATTCAGGAGGTCATTAAGAAAGCCTTCGGTAATGCCGGTTCCAATCTGTATGTCAGTGTCGCCTTTGTCATTATCCTTGCAGTTGTCGGAGGGTTTGTCCTCCGAGATGCATGGAAGACTCACAAATCAGGAAATGGTGAAACAGAAGAATCTTTGACAAAAATCGCCCGCTGGGTCCAATCGGTTCATATACCGGGGACAATGGTATATTTCAAGAGCCTCAAGGCCAGGATATCTGTCCTTTTTACCATACCTCTCGGATTCGCAACAGGCATGCTTGCAGCAACTATCGCAGTTGGCGGTTTCATCGGAGTGCCCTCCATGATATATGTTCTCGGGGCGCCAAGCCTTATGGCCTCTGCAACAGAACTCGTAGTAGCGTTCGTCATGGGTGTTGGCGGTTCATTCAAGTATGCCATGAGCGGACTTGTGGATATCAGGCTTGCGATGATAATTCTTGCAGGGTCTCTCTTTGGCATTCAGCTGGGTGCTATGGGAACTACCTACGTCAAACCTTTTATGATAAAAATGGTCATGGGAATCATTATGGTAATCGTGCTTGTGAGTCGTGCACTCATGATCCCGGTCTATCTGGCAAAACTCGACATTATACCGTCACTGGCAGATACGACCGAGAAGATACTCAGAAATACCAGCTTTGGTATCATGGCCCTTGCACTTGGCATTGGCGCATTTATTATCCTTAAGGCAATCTGGCAGGGTCGGAGAGCAGAAAAACTGGCTCATGCAGAACTGCTTCACCATGGGAAAGTATAAGAAGATAATTGTAGCAATCGATGGTTCTGATGCGAGCATTCATGCTCTGAGAGAATCTTTCCGGCTTGGAACCAATGAAAAAAGCTGGATTACGGTAGTAGCTGTTGCCCCACCATACGAGGGAGATCTCGATATGGTGGGGGTCGGCAATGTACTATCTGCGATGAGGCGACCCTATGAAGAGGCACTCTCGCGTGCAAGAGAAATTGCCTCCCGGGACAGAGTTCTCATCAAGACCGTGCTCGAAGAGGGCGAGCCGTATGAGAGGATCGTTGACCTGGCCACTTCTGAAAACGGCGATCTCATCATCATGGGAAGGAAAGGCTTGACACACCTTGATAAGGCCTTAATCGGCAGTGTGACGGCGAGAGTCATCGGTTACAGCCACAGGGACATACTCGTTGTCCCGAACAATACGGCCGTGGGATGGGAAAATATCCTTGTCGCAACTGACGGATCCCGATTCAGTAATGTCGCCGTAGAGCATGCCATCAATTTTGCGAAGGACTATGAAGGCAGATTAAAGGTGCTGTCCGTTGTAAATGTTCCGGCGGAGGCCTACGGAGAGTCCCCAAAACTTGTCGATGACCTGGTGAACAGGGGGAGGGGATATGTAGAAGCAGTAGGCAAGAAGGCTTCTGACGCAGGGATTCCCTCTGAGACATTTGTCAAGGAGACAGAAGAAGCATATCAGGCCATCATACAAATAGCAAAAGAACAGGAAATAAACACAATAGTCATGGGCTCTCACGGACGGACGGGACTCAAAAGACTCCTTATGGGCAGTGTAACCGAGAAAGTGATTGGTAATGCCCCCTGCCCCGTACTTGTAGTAAAAACATGAATCGGCGCTAACCTTCGCCGTCAAACCCGTACTGCTTCAGTTTTCTCCAGAGCGAGACGCGGTCTATTCCGAGGATCTGTGCTGCGAGGGTCTTATTCCCGCCGGTCTCTTTCAGAACCCAATTAATATACGACATTTCCTGTTCCTCAAGGGTCGGTATCTTGCCGTCTTTTTTCCTGAACGTCTTGATGCTCAGATCCCTGAGGTCTTCATGAAGGTGGGCAACTTCTATCGAACTGCCGTTGGCCAATGCCACTCCCCGCTCTATAATGTTCTCGAGTTCGCGAACATTACCGGGGAAATCGTAATTCATAAGGATTTCAAGCACTTCTGGAGCGATCTCATTAATATGTTTTTTCATGACCGCATTGTATTTTTTCAGGAAATAGATGCTCAAAAGCGGGATGTCATCCTTTCTCTCAACGAGGGGTGGTATATGAAACGCAACAACGTTCAGCCTGAAATACAGGTCCTGCCTGAACTGCCCGGACTTCAGCGAATCCTGTATATCCCTGTTCGTTGCAGCAATGAATCGCACATCGACATCAATCGGAGCAGTAGTACCCAGCCTCATCACCTGCCGTTCCTGTATAGCCCGGAGGAGTTTGACCTGCATGGAGGGTGACATCTCAGTTATTTCGTCAAGAAACAGCGTCCCTCCGGAGGCCATCTCCAGGAGTCCTTTTTTCAATGCGGTTGCACCGGTAAACGCACCTTTTTCATGTCCGAAAAGTTCGTTGGCAAGGAGTTCCTCTGTAAAGGCGCCGCAGTTTATGGCAAGCATTTGCCTTTCACCCCGGCTGCTGTACTCGTGGATGTAGCGTGCGAACATCTCTTTCCCTGTTCCGCTCTCCCCGCTTATGAGCACATTGCAGTCAGTCGGTCCGATCTGCCGCGCAGTATCAAGAAGTTTTTTCATCTGGGGATCCTGCGTGATTATCTTGATTCTGCCTTCGAATTTCTCAAGCTGCTCCCTAAGCTGCAGGTTGTCCTTTTTTAATCTTACTTTCTCAAGGGCCTCTGACACTACCTTTCTCACCTCGTCGAGCTTGTACGGCTTCGCAATGTAGAAATATGCACCGTACTTCATTGCCTCGATGGCAGTCTCGATGGTTGCATAACCGGTAATCATTATTACTTCGGTATCAGGGTAGAGCTCCTTGCATTTTTGCAGGACCTGCATTCCGTCGATCTTTTCCATCCGAAGGTCAGTCAGAACGACATCGAATTCCTGCTCCTCAAGGAGCCGTAATGCATTTGCGCCGCTTTGTGTTCCGACAACATCATAGCCCTCTTTTTTCATTATGTGTTCCAGATTCTTCAGGGCAATCTTTTCATCGTCTACAATCAGTATTTTCCCTTTGTTGTCCATCTTCAGTACTCCCTGCCCGGCAGTTTGATTCTAAAGGTTGTACCTTCTCCCGGACGGCTCTCAACCACGATATCTCCGTTGTTCTCCCTGATAATCTCCTGCGTTATATAGAGTCCAAGCCCCGACCCTTTCCCGACCTCTTTCGTGGTGAAAAATGCATCAAAGAGTTTCGGGAGAATATCAGGGTCAATGCCTGAACCCGTATCACGTATTTCAATATCGACAAAACCGGATTCAGTATTTTCTTTAGCAGTAATAGTCACCCTGCCTTCGACAGGTATTGCCTCTAACGCATTCTTCATTACATTCAGAAAAGCCTGCTGTATCCTCTGTTTTTCAACAAAAACCTTTATCTCACCGGGGAGGTCGAGCACAATCTCAACATCCGGTGGCTTCTGACCGCTGATAAGCCTCAGTGTATCTTCAACCAGACCTCTGAGATAGACGGATTCTTTTTTGTTTCCACTCTCTCGTGAAAATTCCAGAAGCGAACGCGCAATATTTCTTGCCCTGTCAGATTCCTGTTCAATCTGCTTCAATAACTCAAGCTGATATTCTTTATCAGCAGCGTCCATTTCCTCAA
>JBBIUL010000030.1:0-13175 GCA_037440265.1 Nitrospira sp.
CTTCATCGCCAGCACTTTCGTGATCCCTGCGGTCAACGTCGTCTTGCCGTGGTCTACGTGCCCTATCGTCCCTACGTTACAATGCGGCTTCGTCCTCTCAAATTTTGCCTTTGCCATTTCGCCTCCTACAGTTGATAACAGGTCGCCTGCAACAAGCTAAAAGATGAGGCATTCATCCATAGCTCTTTTTCCGTCACCTGAAACCTGCCACATGGAACTGTCATTATTTATTCACCCTTAACCTTGGCTATAATTGCATCGGAAATCCCCTTGGGGATCTCTTCATACGCTGCAAACTGCATGGTATAGGTAGCCCGGCCCTGCGTCTTTGACCGCAGATCAGTTGCATACCCGAACATCTCTGAAAGCGGCACCTGTGATTTTATCACCTGTGATTTCCCGCGCTTCTCCATATTCTGTATCTTGCCTCTCCTTGAATTGAGATCGCCGATAACGTCGCCCATGTATTCTTCAGGCGTTACTACTTCAACGTTCATGAGCGGTTCAAGGAGTACGGGTCTTGCCTTTTTTGCAGCTTCCTTGAAGGCCATGGATCCCGCTATCTTGAAAGCCATTTCAGACGAGTCGACCTCATGGTATGAACCATCATAGAGCGTGGCCTTGACATCCACTACCGGATAACCGGCCAGTATTCCGTTGTCAGTCGCCTCTTTTATCCCTTTTTCTACAGCAGCAAAATATTCCCTCGGAACAGAGCCGCCGACTATTTTACTCGAAAACTCAAAACCCTTTCCAGGCTCAAGCGGCTCAAGCTCAATAAATACATGCCCGAACTGACCGCGTCCGCCGCTCTGCCGTACAAATTTGCCTTCAGCCTTTGAGGCAGTACGTACGGTCTCTTTGTAGGCAACCTGGGGCTTGCCAACATTTGCGCCGACCTTGAATTCCCTCAAAAGCCGGTCAACAATAATCTCAAGGTGCAGCTCACCCATACCGGAGATGATGGTCTGTCCGGTCTCTTCATTGGTAGCAACCCTAAACGAAGGGTCCTCCTGTGCAAGTTTTGAAAGGGACTGGGAAAGCTTTTCCTGGTCAGCCTTTGTCTTGGGTTCTATCGCGACCGAGATAACAGGCTCAGGGAACTCCATCGACTCAAGGATAATAGGGGTCTTTTCATCGCAGAGCGTATCTCCGGTAAGGGTGTTTTTCAACCCTACGGCAGCAGCGATATCTCCTGCGGTGACTTCCTTTATATCCTCCCGTTTATTTGCATGCATCTTCAGGAGACGCCCCACGCGCTCCTTGGTGCCCTTCGTGGCGTTATATACATAGGATCCGGCATTCAGGACTCCTGAATAGACCCTTATGAAGGTAAGCTGCCCGACAAAAGGATCTGCCATGACCTTAAAGGCAAGGGCTGAAAAAGGCTCTTCAGCAACTGCCTTTCTCATCACATCAAGTCCGCTGTCAGGGTCTTTGCCCTCGACAGGCGGGACATCATTCGGGGAAGGGAGGTAATCAATGATTGCATCGAGCAGCTGCTGGACGCCCTTGTTCTTGAATGCAGTCCCGCAGATGACCGGCGTTATTTTGAGCTCAACGGTGCCTTTTCTGAGCGCTGCCTTTATTTCATCGGTAGAGATCTCGTCACCGTTCAAAAATTTTTCCATGATATTTTCATCGACATCGGCAAGGGCCTCGAACATCTTTTCCCGGTATTCCCTCGCCTGAGGCATGAGCTGGTCAGGGATATCGCCCTCTATGTATTTTGCACCGAGTGTTTCATCGTCATAATAGAAAGCCTTCATGTTGACAAGGTCGATCGGCCCCCTGAATCCCTCTTCAGCGCCGATCGGAAGCTGAACCGGAACCGGCCTTGCCCCCAACCTGTCTATCATGCTTGCAACGCTCATATAAAAATCAGCTCCTACCCTGTCCATCTTATTCAAAAATGCTATTCTCGGAACACGATATTTGTCGGCCTGCCGCCAGACCGTCTCTGACTGCGGCTCCACACCGGCAACAGAATCAAACACTGCCACTGCTCCGTCCAGTACCCTCAGCGACCGCTCGACTTCAACGGTAAAATCAACATGACCGGGCGTGTCAATGATGTTTATCCTGTGGTCTTTCCAGTGGCAGGTTGTAGCAGCAGAAGTAATGGTAATCCCTCTTTCCTGCTCCTGGACCATCCAGTCCATGACAGCAGTGCCCTCATGGACCTCGCCTATTTTATACGTTACACCGGTATAATAGAGGATTCTCTCTGTCGTCGTGGTCTTCCCGGCATCGATATGAGCCATGATCCCGATATTGCGTGTTTTTTCTAATGGAAACCTCGACAAGATATCTCTCCTCTTCTCTTCTTACCATCTATAATGGGCAAAAGCCTTATTAGCCTCGGCCATTTTATGGGTATCTTCCTTCTTTTTAATAGAAGACCCGGTATTGTTAAAAGCGTCCAGCAGTTCGCCTGCCAGCCTTTCCTTCATCGTCTTCTCGTTCCTTCCCCGTGAGTAGTTGATGAGCCACCTTGAACCAAGCGCCATTCTCCTCTGGGGCCTTATTTCAACAGGCACCTGATACGTTGCCCCGCCGACCCTCCTCGGCTTTACCTCAACAAGAGGCTTTGCGTTTTCCAGGGCTGTCTTGAAAACCTTAAGCGGGTCATTTCCGGTCTTTTCCTTGATGATGTCGAATGCACCGTAACAGATCCCCTCTGCAGTAGACCTCTTGCCGCTTTCCATCAGCACGCTGATGAACTTGCTTACGACCTTGCTGTTATATTTTGGATCAGGCAGTACTTCTCTTTTTTCAGCGACTCTTCTTCTCGGCATCTTCTACTCCTATTTGGGCTTCTTCGTCCCGTACTTGGACCGTCCGCGTCTCCTGTCGTTCACTCCCATTGAGTCGAGAGACCCTCTTATAATATGGTATCTGACTCCGGGCAGGTCCTTGACCCTTCCGCCCCTGATCATGACAATCGAGTGCTCCTGCAGGTTGTGGCCGATACCAGGGATGTATGCAGTAACCTCCATCGCATTTGTCAGTCTCACCCTCGCAACCTTTCTCAGAGCAGAGTTCGGCTTCTTGGGGGTTGTTGTGTAAACCCTGACGCAGACGCCCCGTTTCTGAGGGCATGACTTCAGCGCAGGACTCTTTGTCTTCCTCTCAAGGCTCTTGCGCCCCTGCTTAACCAGTTGTGCGATTGTTGGCACGCTTCCTCCAAAATGAAATAAAAATAAAGATTCCCCTTTGCTCCGGGGAAAACCTTACAACTTTACCAGAGCAATTTTTTTTTGTCAAGCTATTACAGGCAGATTTGCTAAAAAAATGCTACTGTAAAAACACTACGACTTCCCCTGCTTTGGGAAGTAAAAGTATAGCATAAAATTTTATTTTAATTCAAAGTATTTTTTTGCATTCTGAACAGTATTCTTCCTGTCCTGCAAATCAGCTCACCTCATGAAAACCCACCGGGCTTTGACAGCATTTTTGTATCGAAGGTATAATGAACTTTCATGAAAATCAAACTGATATTGATCCTGACTGCCCTTTCTGTCCTGCTCGGGGGAATCGCGGGCGGCTATTTTGCCATCAGCACCGGCATGCCCTCGATCGAAGAGCTGAAGCAGTACACTCCTGCGACCGGCACCAAAATCTTTGCGGACGACGACACTTTGATCGGGGAGCTGAAAATGGAAAAGGGGACCTTCGTACCGCTTAAAAATATTCCCCAGCACATGGTAAACGCAATCGTTGCTGTTGAGGATTCCCGCTTCTGGAAGCACAAGGGGATTGACTATATTGCAATCGCAAGGGCGCTGTTCAAGGACCTGATCCATGTCAGCCTGAAGGAGGGGGGGAGCACCATTACCCAGCAGCTTGCAAAAGTGGTTTTTCTGACTCCTCAGAAGACGATTAAGCGAAAACTCATGGAGGCAGCACTCGCTATAAAGATCGAAAAGAACCTGAGCAAAGAGGATATCCTCGAATTGTATCTCAATAAGGTCTATTTCGGTCACGGGGCTTACGGGATAGAGATGGCTTCAAAGATCTATTTCGGCAAATCTGCGAAGCAGATCAACCTTGCTGAGGCTTCCCTGATCGCCGGACTCACAAAGGCCCCCACCACCTATTCACCGTACAACAACCTCACGAGGGCGAAACAGCGGCAACATGTCGTCCTTTTGCGCATGGAGGAGGAAGGGTATATCAGCAAGAAGGAGCGGGATGTCGTCTACAACCAGCCTTTGTACCTCTCCAGCCTGAGAAAAGGGGTAGAGGTCTACAGTTATTTCATTGAATATGTCCGGAAATACCTAGAAGAAAAATACGGTACTGACGCACTGTACAAAGGAGGTCTCAAAGTATACACCACCCTTGACAGGCATATGCAGAACGCTGCTGTTGATGCGATCCAGTCCGGCCTGCGCGAGGTTGATAAAAGGAACGGCTGGCGCGGGCCGATTGAGCACAAGCCTGATATTGATATTGAAAAAGAACTCAAGAGCAAAGAACTCTCTGCTGCAGTGGTCATCAATCCAGGCGATATTTATTCCGGACTTGTCCTGAAGGTCACCGGAAACGATGCAGTGGTCAAAACACGGGGCATTGTCGGCAGGCTTTCAGCAAAAGACGCGGTGTGGGCTTCCAGAGTCATTGATCAAAAGAGCGGCTCATCAAAAAACCTGAAGCATTTTGACCTGACGCAGATACTGAAGCCAGGAGACCTTATCAGGGTCAGTATCAAAAGCATACAGAACAACACCGCCAGACTCTCCCTTGAACAGGAACCCGAGGTAGAAGGCGCATTGGTCGCCGTCGAGCCCTATACAGGGTTCATAAGGGCAATGGCCGGCGGGTATGATTTTTCGAAGAGTGAGTTCAACAGGGCGGTCTATGCCAAACGTCAACCCGGCTCCGCATTCAAGCCGATCATATTCGCCTCTGCCCTCGACAACGGCTTTTCCCCGTCGAGCATTATCAATGACGAACCGGTAACCTATATGGGGGGGCCCAAAGGCGAATGGACCCCTGAGAATTATGACCATAAGTATTATGGACCGACCCGGCTCAGAGAGGCCCTCACATATTCAAGAAACGTCGTTACGGTGAAACTCGTCGAAACAATAGGCGTCAATTATCTCACCTCATTTACCAGGACCCTCGGATTTCATGGCGATATGCCGAAAGACCTGAGCATTGCACTAGGCTCATTCAGCATTACCCCTCTTGAACTCGCCATGGTATATAACGTGTTTGCAAGCAACGGGATGAAGACAGATCCGATTTCAATAAAATATGTTGTCGACCGCCAGGGCAAGGTGCTCGAAAGTAATGAGCCTTCCCCGGAACAGGCAATCAGTCCACAGACATCATTTCTGATAACCTCGATGATGGAGGACGTCGTCAAATACGGCACCGGATGGAGGGCTAAGTCCCTGGGCCGGCCTGTTGCAGGCAAAACGGGGACCACGAATGACTATAAAGACGCATGGTTTGTCGGCTATACCCCCGGTCTCGTTGCCAGTGTCTGGGTCGGCTACGACAACGCACGGGGCCTTGGCTCACAGGAGACCGGCGCACGGGCAGCTTCCCCCATCTGGGTTTCGTTCATGAACAGCGCCGTGCAGGGGGAACCGGAGGCGTTCTCTCAGCCTGAAGGCATTGTCAGCCTGTATATTGATCCTCAGACGGGACTGCTTTCAGCAGACGCCTCAGGCCTCAGGGAATATTTCAAGGAAGGCTCTCAGCCAAAACAAGTCTCTCCAACACGATCGATATGGGAGATTCGGGATCCGACGAAATACAACTTCGACTAGGGTGTCGGGGCCCGTTAAGGAGGAGAAACATGAAATATGCGATGATTGCACTGCTTTGCGGACTGTTTCTGTACGCCCCATCAATTGCTGCAGATGAACATTATGCAAAGGGCCTGTCATCCTATAAGAAAGGCAACTACAGCGATTCCATCAGGCACCTGACGGAATATATTGCAGGAACCCCTGACCCCCGCGCGTATTACCTGCTTGGATATGCGCACTATAAATCAGGGGAATATAACTCCGCAAGGAGGTACTTCAGGGATGCATATCTCTTGTATCCTGCCTTCAGGCCGGCAATGATTGAAATGAGATAAGCGTTTTGCTTGACTTTCACGCGGCAGAGAAACCGCGAGGGGCTGAGACGCAGGCTGACCGGATATTATTTTTTCGGAAGTTTCTTTGATATATAGACTACACAGTCCTCGCATATTTTGCCTGTTTCCCTGTTGCAGATCATCCGGTTAAGCTCCCAGCAGGGTTTTGTCTTGTCTATATACGCAGAGCATTTGTTTTTTCTTTCGTCAGAACATTCCGTGATTTCCCAGCACGGCGCATAATCAAGAAGTTTTTTTATCCCCTCAATGCTTATCTTCTTGTTATGTATCAGATCCCTCAGGCAACGGAGCCATTTAATGTCGTTTTCAGAATAGAATCTGTTCTTGTTTCTCCTCGCCGGCTTGATCAAGCCGTGCTTTTCATACAGCCTGAGGGTCTGGTCAGTAGTTCCGATCAGTTCAGCGACAATTCCGATGGGATACAGCGGCATATCTTTCTTGACTTCTTCGCTCATTTCCTTTTTCATGATCTCCCTCTCAATGATATCAATGCCTTATAAGTTCATAAACCGAATTAATGCTCCTTAATAATCAAGGTTATTAATACATTATTGAATTAAAAAATGCAAGTGTTTTATTTTTGACTATTGACATTTGATTTTTGCTTATGTATATTACTTCGAATTTCCCCCAAGGAGGCTTTTCATGGACCATGAAGTATTACTGCTTGATATCTTTATCAATCCAGAAAAAATCCCTCATTTTGTTTCATACGCTTTTCTTGCCTCTATAATTCTTATTATCGTATCCCTTATTGTCAGGAGTTCCATTCAGCTGATCCCGCGGGGTGTCCAGAATTTTATGGAAACCGTGATAGATGCCATTCTGAATCTTTGCGAGGAAAACATCGGTCATCACTGGGCGAAACACCTGTTCCCGCTGATCGGGACAATCGCACTGTTTATCGTTGTCTGCAACTTCATGGGTCTCATCCCCGGGTTTGCCTCACCAACAAGCAACATCAATACCAATGCAGCGATGGCAATTCCCGTATTTCTTGCAACACACTTTTACGGGATCAGGGTCCATGGATTCGGCTACATAAAACATTTTCTTGGCCCCATACGCTCGATCTTTGCGCTCCCGCTCATGATGCTCATGTTTGTCATTGAGTTCATCGGCCATCTCGTAAGGCCTGTCACCCTTTCAGTCAGGCTGTTCGGCAACATGGTAGCAAAGCATTATCTGCTCGGTGTGCTCGGCATGCTCGCTCCCTGGATAATCCCGACGTCCATCCTGGTGCTCGGAGTGCTTGTCAGCGTGATCCAGGCTTTTGTATTTACACTGCTCGCGACACTGTATCTTGCTGGTGCCGTAGAAGAGGCACATTAAATAAAAGTTATTCGGAAAGGAGGGGACCTGGAGATGAAAAAAACCATTTCTTTGCTTCTGATCGTACTTTCACTTATGATCCTTCTCGCGCCTGCTGTTTTCGCTGAAGAAGCTGCTGCAGCAGCATCTGCTTCAGATGCCAAGCTCAAATACTATGCCATGGCTGCACTCGCCTGCGGTATTGCCATTGGAGTTGCTGCTTTTGGAACCGGCATAGGACAGGGTATCGGCCTGAAAGGCGCAACAGAGGGCATTGCAAGAAATCCCGGTGCTTCCGGAAAGATCACCACAACCCTGATCATTGGTCTTGCCATGATCGAGTCTCTTGCTATTTATGCGCTTGTTGTTGCCCTGATCATACTCTTTGTCAATCCGTTCAAGATATAAGGGAAGATAACAAAAAAAGGGGCTGCGCTTAGCGCAGCCCCTTTTTTTGTTCGACCGCAACGGGATCAATTTCCGCTTTTAAAACAGCCTCCTCAGGAAGGTTTGCGCTTAGCCTGCGCCGTTCCTGGTCTTTTCAAACATCCGCGCATTTTCAATGGCAATGCCGCCCTGCTCGGCCAGCGCAACGGCAAAATCTATTTCATCCTGGCTGAACTCATGGTGCTCATCGGTAAGCAGCCTGATAACCCCGATGGTCCTGCCCCTGACTACTATCGGCACCACAAGAATGCTCTTGACCCCCTCGACCTTTGCTTCATCCCGGTAGAATATCCTGGTATCAGTCGTGGCATCGTAGATTGCGACCGGTTTTCCCTCAAGCGCAGAGGCAATGCTGTCTTCCGCCTCTACAGAACCCCGCTTCAGATACTGCTCACTCAGCCCGTGGGATGCAACCAGCTCAAGCTTTTTTCCTGAAGCATCAAGCAGTCTTATCGTAGCAGCCTTTGTCTTCATAATCTCGGGCATTTTTTTGACGATCATATCAAGGATTTCACTGATATTCAGCGTTGAACTGACCGCTTTCGAAACCTCCTGGATCGTCTTAAGATACTTTATTTCCGTATACTGGCGTTCGTACATCCTCGCGTTCTCTATAGCGGTACCGCACTGCTCAGCGAGAGAGGCGGCAAACGCTATTTCCTCGTTAGTAAAATGCCTTGGCCAGCCGGTAATAAGCCGCAGCACCCCGATCACCCTCCCGCGCGCAATGACCGGGAGCGTAAGCATGCTCTTTATCCCTTCCTCTTCTGCCTCTTTCCGGTACCGTATCCTTGCGTCTGTTGAGACATCGTATATTGCAACAGGTTTTTCATTCAATGCCTCTATGATGTTTTCCTCTGTGTCAACAGGCCCGCGGTTCAGATACTTGTCGCTCAGGCCGTGCGCTGCAACAAGGTGCAGTCTTTTCCCTGAGTCGTCAAGGAGCCGGATTGTTGCGGCCTTGAGGTTCAGAACATCCGGGATCTTCCTTACAATCATGTCGAGGACCTCACCAACATTGAGCGTTGAACTCGCGGCTTTGGTGACTGCATGGAATACATTCAGATATTCCCGCTCCTTCGAGACCGTTTTTTCGAACAGCTGGGCATTCATGATGGCTATGGCAGCCTGTTCGGCAATGGCAGAAACGAATTTCAGGTCTTCGTCCGAATACTGCACCGGTTCGGCCGTATACATGCGCAGCACCCCGATGATTTCATCTTTGAAGCGAAGAGGGATGGAGAGGATGCTCCGTATACCTTCCCGTTCTGCTTCCCTTCGGTACATTGCATGTTTGTCGGCGGTGATATCGTATATCGATACCGGCTTGCCGGCGAGGGCATCATCAATGCTTGCGTCATAGTGCACCGGCCCCTTGTTTGCATAGCTCTCGCTGAGCCCATGGTATGCCGCAACTTCAAGCTGGTTGTTCTCTCTGTTGAGAAGCCTGAGCAGACTTGCCTTCACATTCATGACCTTGACAACGTTTGTAACAACGAGTTTCAGGACCTCATCGAGCGAAAGACTGGTGCTCATCGCCTTGCAGATCTTCTGATAGCTCTCCATGTATATCTTCTTTGAGAATATTTTTTCTGCACAGGCAGGGCACATGGAATGGGTGAAATCACCGAACCCCTCGTCTGAAAGAAATGCCTCAAGCTGCTCCCAGTCATCAGTGTCCTTGCGTATCTTCTTGCACCACCCGCAGATCGGGATGAGGCGGCTGATCTTGTGAGCCCTCAGCTGAAACGCCCGCAGGTCGCTGAACAGGGAAATGTCCCTGAAGGCAATCACAATGCCATAGAGCTTGCCGTCTCTGTAGAGAGGCGATATGTTCTCTTCAACAAGCACCTTTCTGCCGTCCTTTGCCCTCAGGAAAAGGTTTCTCCGGATATGCTCGCTCTTGCCGGCAGTCTCAACCAGGGGACATCCAAGGTCGCAGAGGGTATTCCCCTTTTCATCCTGATGGCTGAGGAAATCGTCATAGCATGCCCTGCCGACTGCTTCTTCTGCAGTAAAACCCGTAATCCGCTCTGCCCCCCTGTTCCAGAAAACGATCTTTCTGTCATTGCTTACGCAATAAATCCCGTCTGCAATGTTATCCAGTATCTGATGATAGAGCTTCAGTTTCTTGTCGAACATCAACAGCACCCTCATTTCCTGAGCACAGGAATAACTCATAAGACTTGAACAAATAATCAGTAAAACTATTATAATGAAACAGGGAATTTTTTAAAAAGGCCGTTTATGCCGAACAAGACCATTTATACCGCACTGAAGAAAAAGGCCGAGGTCGTAGCCGGGGAAATCGGCATGCCCTCGTTTTACCGGAAATACAAACAGGAGATCGAACACTCTTCGCAGAATATTGCACAAAACCCCCTGATCTCCAGATGCAAAACCTGTCTTTCAAAGGCCCGGCTGCACCCTGCACATGGCATTGCGCATAGCGAAAAGGTGGCGCTCGAGGCCGGAGCAATCCTGCAGATAGAGGCTAAGCGCAGCAACTACCAGCATGCTGAACCCGGAGAAATGCTCCTCAGCGTCCAGATCGCCGGGCTCCTGCATGATATCACACGCTGTGAAAAAGACCACAGCATCACCGGCAGCATCGAGGCAGGCAGGATCCTTGCCGACTTTCCTGTCAAAGAAAACTATAAGCGTTATATTACGGCTGCCATAAGAAACCATGAAGCATTCAGGGAGATCATCGATTCGGAAAATGAAGACGCCCGGCTGATCAGCAACTCCCTCTACGATGCAGATAAATTCAGATGGGGGCCAGACAATTTCACAATGACCTTGTGGCTTCTGCTGGAAGCTGCCGAAATCCCGTTTGAAGACCTGTACAGGAATTTTCATGAAAAAGTCGAAGGGATAAAGAAAATCAAGACCACGTTCAGGACTGACACCGGGAGGCGTTACGGGCCTGAATTCATCGCTATGGGGATAGCAATTGGCACCGAAATATATAAGGAAATGGAACGTTTCATGGAAGGCGGAACACGGTATGCAGCTGATTACTGATCTGAGAAAAATCACCACCAGATTCACCAACAGCATCATTACGCTCGGAAATTTTGACGGAATCCATCTCGGGCACCAGGAGCTTATCAGGAAGGTAATACGCCGGGCAAAAGAAACCGGCGGGCTCAGCATCGTCGTTACCTTCAGGCCACACCCGCTGAAAATACTCGCCCCTGACAAGTGCCCTCCGCTCATCAGCATATATGAAGAAAAAATACGGCTTTTCGAGAGACTCGGCGTCGATGTTCTGGTGAAGATCCCCTTCACCATAGAATTTTCATCCATGAAACCAGAGGATTTTGTGAAACATATTCTCTGCGACCTGCTCGGCGCAAAAGAAATATATGTCGGCTACAACTACCGGTTCGGCAAGGGGAGGGAAGGGGATATCTCCCGGCTGAAAGAATACGGAAAAGAACATGGCTTCAGCGTTATCGAGGTCGATCAGGTCTCGTTAAACGCCGAGGTGATCAGCAGCACAAAGATCAGGCAGCTGCTCAGAGACGGCAGTGTCGAACATGCTGCCAAACTCCTCGGGAGAAGCTATGCCATCACCGGGATAGTGATAAAGGGCGACGGCAGGGGCAAGGAACTCGGGTTTCCCACTGCCAATATTGCCTCAAAGCATTCCATTATCCCTGCAAACGGTGTGTATGCCGTCAGGCTGTTCGTCAGGGACCGGTACTGCGACGGCATTGCAAACATAGGGCTTCGTCCCACCTTCAACAAACACGACCTTACGGTTGAAGTCCATCTCTTTGACTTCAATGAAGACCTCTATGGCGAAGACATCAGGGTCTATTTCATCAAAAAGATCAGGGAAGAAAAAAAGTTCGCCAGTGCGTCTGCATTGATAACACAGATCACTGCTGATATCCGGACTGCTCGCCAAATTCTCTCGGAGACCCCTGCATTTTCAGAAAACGGCGATTCCTGATTGCAGGGACTGCCGACCTTATCAGTGCTTAAAGGCCCGCTGACCGGTAAAGACCATGGTGACCTGCGGACTTGCCTCATTGCATGCCTCAATCGACTCAAAGTCCCTGTCAGAGCCCCCCGGATGGACAACCGCTGAAACGCCTTCTTTTATGCCGACATCAACACCGTCCCTAAACGGGAAAAAGGCGTCAGAGACCATGGTCGCCCCTATGAGGCCACCCTTGTTCCGTTTTGTTTCATCATCGATCTCGCGAAGTGCCGCAATCCCGCGCTTGCCCTGAGACGCTTCCAGTTCGAAGTTCTTGTAGGGGATACCGTATTTCCTGAAACAGATGGCATCAGCATACTTTGTATAGGCCTTAAAGACCGCAATCTCTGCCACTCCGACGCGGTCCTGTTCTCCGGTTCCGATGCCGACAGTCACCCCGTCTTTCACATATATCACCGAGTTCGAGGTAATGCCCTGCTCAACGCTCCAGCCAAAAATCATGTCTTCATATTCTTTTTCAGTCGGCTGCCGCGCGATGCTGAACTCTTTCCCTTTATAGACCGTTTTGGCAGGCAGGAAATCCTCCTTTGTCCTTATTCTGTTCGATGGAGACTGCTGGACAATGATGCCGCCGTCGATCAATGATTTGAACTCAAGATAGCGGAAATCCCGGTGTTTTTCAAGATCATGGATCTTCGCAAGGCGAATTATCCTCAGGTTTTTCCTCTTCGCGAGTATCTCAACAACGCCCTCTTCAAAATCAGGCGCTCCGACAACTTCAAGGTAGTTTTCATTTACCATTTCAGCGGTCTTTTTGTCCATGGCCCTGTTGACCACAAGACAGCCGCCGAATGCCGCTATCCGGTCTGCCATGTTCGCTTTGTCATATGCGTCGCTGATATCGTCTCCATACGCTGCACCGCAGGGGTTGTTGTGCTTGAGAATCACCGCAGCAGGTCTCTGCATCAGATATTTCATTATGTTCAGCCCGTTGTCCAGGTCTGTCAGGTTTGTCTTGCCGGGGTGTTTTCCCGCCTGAATCATGTCCTCTTCCGTTATGCTGCTCACCAGCCCGTTGCCCGGCTGGATATACCGGCAGTCGGCAAGGGCAAGGTTGCCATTGACCAGTTCATAGAGTCCTGCCTGCTGGTCAGGGTTTTCGCCGTAGCGAAGGCCTTTTTCGATAAGTTCGCCTGTTTTTTCATCAGGGATTTTCCATGCCCTTTTTCTGTAGGAAAGCGTCTGACCGCCGAACTGTATGGTCATCTCATCCGGGAAATTGTCATCCATGATGGTCTTGTACATTTTCTTTAAATCGGACATTTCAGGCCTCCTTGA
>JBBIUL010000031.1:0-13059 GCA_037440265.1 Nitrospira sp.
CAGCTTTTAAGGTTTCCTTGAAAACAGCATAACACTGCAAAAAACATTACACAATCGGTATATGTTCCTATTGGACCGGGAAAAATGTCCTATTGCCTGAATCTGCTAATAAGTTCAATAAAAACAAATGGTTTTACTGGATGGGGTTGTGAAATGAGAGTGTCGATCGGCTGACAGTAGCGAAATATATAACCGTTTTACAATAATTGTCAATGAAAGAAAGCGGTTTCTACGCTGCCTGCTGCTTCAGTTTCAGAAAATTCCTGAGCAGGTCTTTTCCAACCGTGGTAAGGATGGATTCAGGATGGAACTGTACCCCTTCGATGACAAACTCCCTGTGCCGTACGCCCATTATTTCCCCTGTGTCTGTCCATGCCGTAATCTCGAGGCAGTCAGGAAGGGTCTCTTTCTTGATAACAAGGGAGTGATACCGCGTTGCCTCAAACGGACTGGGAAGGCCGCTGAATATGGTCTTTCCGTCGTGGTGGATAAGCGATATCTTCCCGTGCATGAGCCTCGGCGCCCTGATTATCTCTCCCCCGAATGCAGCACCGATTGACTGATGCCCGAGGCAGACGCCGAGTATCGGCAGTTTTCCGGCAAACGATTGTATCAGTTCAACGGATATCCCCGCCTCATTCGGAGTGCATGGTCCCGGGGATATTACAATCCTCTCAGGGTTCATTTCAAGGATATCTCTAATGGTGATTTTATTATTTCTTGCGACCCTTATCTCCTCGCCGAGCTCTCCGAAATACTGGACGAGATTATAGGTAAAGGAGTCGTAATTGTCGATCATCAATAACATGCATTTTCTCCTGTCACAACAGTCCTTCTTCTGCCATATCAACGGCTTTCATCATTGCCCTGGCCTTGTTGACGGTCTCGACATATTCGTTTTCCGGTGTGGAGTCGGCAACGATTCCTGCCCCGGCCTGTACGTACACTTTTCCATCCTTAATGATCAGTGTCCTGATGGTGATGCAGGTGTCCATGTTGCCGGAGTAGCTGAAATACCCGACAGCCCCTGCATAGGGGCCCCTGCGCGAGGGTTCGAGTTCTTCTATGATCTCCATGGCCCTTACCTTTGGGGCGCCTGATACGGTCCCCGCAGGAAAGCATGCGGCAAGGACATCAAATGAGTCAAGTCCGTCCCTGAGTTCTCCTTCTACATTTGAGACAAGGTGCATCACGTGGCTGTAGCGTTCGACCAGCATCAGTTCAGTGACCTTTACGGATCCGGTCCGTGCAACCCTTCCGACATCGTTTCTGCCGAGGTCAACCAGCATGATATGTTCTGCAATCTCCTTGGGGTCGTTTCTTAACTCTTCCTCGAGTTCCCTGTCCTCACGCTCTGTCCCCCCTCTCTTCCGTGTGCCTGCAATAGGACGGAGCAATATCTTGTTGTCCTCAACCCGGACCAGTATCTCAGGTGAAGAGCCGACAATCTTTGCCTCGCCGATATCGAGGTAATACATATACGGGGAAGGGTTGATGACGCGGAGCGCCCGGTATATGTTGAACGGTTCTGCCGAAGTCGGCCGCTCAAACCTTTGTGACAGTACAACCTGGAAAATATCCCCGGAGCTAATATACTCCTTTGATTTATCAACGCAGGAATAAAAAGCGTCCCTGGAAAAATTGGAAGAAAAGCTGGCAGCCCCGTCAGACTGTTCCGGATGCGCTATGAAAAAAGGTTTCCTCAGCCTGTTTATGATATCGGTGATTTTCTGCTCGGCCTCCCGGTAGGCTTCTGCAGGGTCTTTTCCGTCGATATGGGAGATCGCCACCACCTTGATCTTCTGTTCAAGATTGTCAAAGATCAGCAGGGTGTCTGTGAGCATGAGAAACAGGTCGGGAAGCCCGATTCCTTCCTTGTGCCCGTCAGGGATGGTCTCGAAAAACCTGACCATGTCGTAGCCGATATAACCGACCAGTCCGCCGTAAAAGCGGGGAAGGCCTTTGATATCAACCGGTCGATAACCCGAAAGCAGCTCTTTGACAAACTCCAGCGGATGAGATGTCACAACGGTCTCGGGAGGCATCGTGCCGTTGTTGATCTCAACAGTATTTCCCCTTCCCCTGATAACCTTGGAGGTCCCTGCACCGATGAACGAATACCGGGCCCACTTCTCCCCTCCCTCTACACTTTCCAAAAGAAAGGAGGGAGAGACACCGAGTTTCAGAAATGCAGTTACCGGTGTATCGGTATCAGCAAATATCTCCCGGTAGACAGGGATCAGGTTGCCTTCTGCAGACAATGCTATAAAATCTTCCAAAGGGGGGCTTGTCATGTTGACAAAATTTTCCTTTTTAAATTAGTATGTTGTATCTAAGCATTATAGCCTATTATCCGGAAATAAGTTAAGGGTATTCGACGGGTACGGAATCGTACTCTTCATTTTTTATAATGCGGGAATAGCTCAGTTGGTAGAGCACAACCTTGCCAAGGTTGGGGTCGCGGGTTCGAGTCCCGTTTCCCGCTCCATAACAAAACTGGCAGCTGAGAATTAAGAACGTGAAAAATATTTTTAATTCCTACTTCTCAGTTTCTAGTTCTTATTTTTTAGCGGGCGGCGTACCCAAGTGGCTAAGGGGGAGGTCTGCAAAACCTTTATGCAGCGGTTCAAATCCGCTCGCCGCCTCCAAAATCCACGAGTTCCATTTCCCCACTTATTGATTCGAGCACGCCGGAGTCAAGTGCTTTTTCTTTGCAGTATTCCTGCTCAAGAGTTTCTACATAGAAACGGTCGAGGCCGCTGTTTTCAAGAAAATCTTCTCTGAGCAGGGTGTCCCTGTTCCTGATTATCTCCGGCAGAATCTGGTTTAGATAGACAGATTCCTTGCGGAGGTCGATGAAGACCTTTTCAAACAGTTTCGGGGGGATTTTTGCCTCAATGCCCTTCTCTGAGAGTTCCCGTGCTATATCTGTCCGTATCTGGTTTCTGACCTCCTTCAGCTCAAGGCCGGGGAGAAAACTTCTCATCTTTTCCTTCAGGGCAGCGTGTATCTCATAATACAGCTTTTCTTCTTGTGCAAGGGAATTCAGGCTGAGCATAACGTCCCTGAAAGAAGCCTCTCCGCTCTGGATGTTCTCTATGCCTTTTGCAAGCAGTTTTATCTTGCGCTTACCGTATCCGGTAATATATCTGTTTTTCAGGATCTCTTTAATGAAAAGCGACTGAAACAGCTCTCTGTCAAGCATGTCGAATTCTTTTTTGTTCCCGAGAAGACTCCTGAGGGATTCTTCCCTGAACTCGATGTTTTTCATGAAGGCGAGATGACTGAGCACTGCATGCACATTGTCATACCGGTCGAAATAGGTAACGATACCGCTGAATTCCTCGAACACGCTGAAGTCATTTGTCTCCAGGGTGAACTCATCGCATGCCTTGCCGGTGTCGAGGAGTATCTGCTGGAACCCCATATCATTGTTCGAATATGCTGCGTGCTTGGCCTTTATCAGTTTCACGAGGTCTTCGTTGATGATATGCTGCTTCAGGGATGCATCCTTGAAAAACAGGTTCTCAAGGATGGATCTGGCTTCTTTCAGATACCCCTGCTCATCTTTCATCTGGACCGTTCTGCCTTTCAGGATAAGTTCGTCAAGGGTATCAAAGAGGACCGTCGGGATATTGTTTCTTATGCTGAGCGTCCTGAGCCTGTCCAGCCGTGCCTGTGCAGAAGAACGGAGCCTGTCTTTTGCAGCCTCTTCCACCAGGATGTCCCGGTACTCATCGACAACGATCTTGTTTTCAGGATGACGGTACATGATGTCGATCTTCATCCTCTCCTGCTGATAATTGTCAATATTGTGTCTTGAGACAATCTCTTCAAGAAACAGTTCCTGCTGGGGACTCAGGGTCCTGTTCTCAACATAGAAACGTTCATAGGCGTCGTAATATTCCTGATTGGCGCTGTTTACCAGCTTGAATACAAAGAAGAGCGACCGGTTCTCGTTCAGCTCAGAGAAAAAACTGCTGAGAAGCTCAGTGTCGCGGTCGTCAGTCAAAAAATCAGTTCGCTTCAGGAATTTCCCGACGGACTTGAGAATGTTTTTCTGGCGCTTCCTGTAGTCGCCGTCAAATTCCGACGAAACCATAAAGTAGTAGTTCTTTACCGCATGCCCCTGAAGGAAGAGCCGATAAAAGGTCTCCGTGCCTCCGGTCTCGTTGGTGAAGACAACCTGCTCCCTGTTGTCGAGGAATGCCCCGAACATGATCAGCCGGTTGAGGACATCTCCCTTTTTCAAATCCTTTACCGGCTTTTCAACGCCGAACATGTATTCGCAGAAACTGCCGCCGGTCCCCTTGTACCTGACGCTCTCTTTTGAAATAGTAAACTCATTTCCTCGTGAAAAGAAGCGTGCCTGTGAAGGTTCGATATCATAGAAATAGGTCTTGTGGGTGTCTTTGCCGGTAACGAACGCAAAAAAATCTACAGGGCCGAGGCTGCCGTGCAGTCTGAGGTCTTTCAGCATAGTGAAAATATAACACAGCAGATTAATTTATTCTATGGCGGTGACCGCAGGGTGCGAAATGCGTTTGCTGAATGATTGCCGAAAAAAAATCTTTTGTTTATCATAGAAATAATAAACGATCTGGTTTTATTGAGGAATCCTGAATGATGCATGCAAGACCATATGCCATAATCATCCTGCTTTTCACCCTGCTTCTGCCGACACCCCAGGTTTTTTCCCAGGAGGCTGAAGTGAAGACAGACGGCAGGGAATATCTCAGAAAAGGAAAAGCAGACCTTGACGCAGGCCGTCATGCAGAAGCGGTGAAAAACCTTCTGCTTGCCCAGAAGGAGTTCAGTCTCCTCGAAGACTATGCGCTCTTCTATCTTTCAGAGACATATCACGGAATGGGGGAGCATGGGAAATCTCTTGAAACAACAAGGACCCTGCTTGAAAGGCATCCAGGGTCACCGTTGAAAAAAAAGGCGCGACAGACTGAAATCCGGGAGGCCAGGGAGACCAGCGATGACCGTTTCCAGCGCTTGCTCGAGTCATATACAAAGGATTATCCCGATGATGAAGAGATTCTTTTTATGTATGCCCTTTTCCTGAGGGAATCAGGAGATGAAACAAAGGCGGAATCTCTCCTGAAGAGCCTGTATATCAGAGCAGGGAGCCGGTCGGACCCTGCATATCTCGCATTGAAAACATATAAGATCAGGGCTGCTGACCTTATTGAACGGGCTGCCAATCTCGCAAAACGCTATGAGTTCGGGAAGGCCGAGTCAGACCTCAGGCGGGCGCTCTTGCTTGATGACGGCAGCAACCGCCAGGAAATCCTGAGGGAGATCGGCTTTTCTCTCTTCAGACAGAAGAAATACAAGGAAGCAGCTGAGTACTACAGGAAGATCGATGACTCATACTTCCAGGCGCGTTCGTTATACCGTGCAGGGGACAAGCAGGGCTTTGACCAGGCGCTTGGCGACCTCCTGGCAAAAAATGACAGAAGGGCCGGAACGCTCCTTCTGGCGGTTGCCGGTGATAAACGGAGGGAGCGGGACTATGAGGGAGCACTGAAGATATACGGAGAAGTGCAGAGGGCCTATCCTTCGGAGGCCGAAGAGGCCCTTTGGGGTGCCGCTTGGACGCTTTATGTCTCAGGGGAATACAAGAAGGCAGCAGAGGTTTTTTCAAAGCTGTATGCAACCAACAATGATCTCAAGTACCTCTACTGGCAGGCAAGAAGCCTCGAAGAAGCCGGCGAGAGCGCCCTTAACCTTTATTCGCCGATCATAAAAGCAGACAATGGTTTTTACAGTTTCCTCTCGTTTGCAAAGACCGGTGAAAAGGTCTCGCAGCAGGTTTTGCTTAAGGAAAAGACCATAGAGACACCAGATCACGCTGGACAGAAGTTTGAACGAGTTGAGGCCCTGCACTCTATCGGGATGTCAAGGGAGGCTGCCCATGAACTTGTTGCCCTTTCACGGCGGATAGAGTCGCCGGATGAACTGATCTATGTGATTTCGAAATTCGTTGAAACAGGGGAGTACAAGCGTGCCGTGGGGTTTGCAACCAAACTTCCTTATTCAGAAAAAATGCACCGGTTCTCGTATCCGCTTGCATTCTGGGATACCATACAGCAGGTCTCCCGGAAATACAGCATTGATCCTTTTGTTCTCCTTTCTGTGATTCGTGAAGAAAGCCGTTTTGATCCTGAGGCGCTCTCCATTGCCGGGGCACGAGGGCTTATGCAGCTTATGCCTGAGACAGCCTTCCGTCTTGACCGGCGACTCAGCCTTGGGATCAGCAGGGCTTCGCAGTTATACGACGTAAAAAACAATATTACCCTCGGCACCTACTACCTTAAGTCACTGTTCAGCGAATTCAATTCGCTTGCCCTTGTCCTTGCATCATATAATGCCGGCGAGGTGGTTGTCAGGAAGTGGCAGCAGCGCGGGAACTACAAATCTGCTGACGAGTTCATAGAGGACATCCCCTATCCGGAGACGCGCAATTATGTTAAAAAAGTCCTTACGTCATACTTCCAGTACAAAAAGTATGCGCCTGCTGGGAATGAAAGGGAAGATTCCGATTTAATACCCGGGAAGCTTTAGTTTTTTATAGTCTCTTTTTTTCGTACTGCTCCATAAGGTAAAACATCCCAATGGCAATTGCCCATATTACACCCCATATCCACCAGTGGCCGATGCCAAGCAGCTTCTGAATCGTTGCTCCCTCCATGGAAGAAGAAAGGTAAAAGCCTTCAAGAGAAGGATACAGAATTGCAAACAGGAGGGACCCGATGCCGATGCCGATAAGCGTAACCAGGGCATCCATTCTGCCTGAACCGAGACCTGCCACAGCTGTCCCCGGGCAATAACCGCTTACCACAAACCCAATGCCGAACAGCAGGCCCCCTGCTATCTGCGGCCAGAAAAAGGTCGGGACAATCCATATCCTGCTCATATCGAGCAGGCCCAGGTCTGAAAGGAGGTATAACCCTGAACCAGCAACCAGTATCGCAGTGAACATGACTTTGGGGACAGCAAAATCAGCCAGATAGAAAACGCCGGTCAGCTTGTGGGGATTGCCTAACCCTCCCCTTTCAAGGAAAAGCCCGAAGAGAACCCCGAGTATAACCGCAAGCAGAAGGCTTGTCTCCTGACTGAAAATCAAGGGGCCGGTCATTTCCATAGCCTCCTGACGAATGCGGCTGCAATAAACCCGCTGATGAACATTGCGATTACAAAGATCCATCCTGACAGCGCAAGCTGTGCGCTCCCGGACAGGGCAACGCCGCTTGTGCAGCCCCTTGCAAGCCTGCTCGAAAAGCCGATAAGGATTCCGCCTGACAAGGCAGCCGCAGTCCGCTGAGCTGAGCTGATATTCCTCCCTTTATCAAACATGAATCTGAAATTCCTGCTTGCCATCGATCCGGCCAGCGCTCCGATAAAGAGACCGCCGACTTCAAACAGCACCCAGTTCATGAGTGGTGATTCAACATTCAGGTATTGTGAAAAGTATTTAAGGCTGCTTGCATATTCAGGACTTATCTCGTGTGTTCCGACAGAGGTCAATAATGAGAAGGCGCTCGATGCCCCAAGGCCCCATCCTGCAAAATAGAATGTTGCAAGCAGGGTTAGTCCGAGTCCGATGCCTGCGATGTACGGAGACCAGAACCTGCTGTTTCCCATGCATGCCTCCCTGATGCTGCGGCCAATTAACTAAATAGAAAATCCATCTTTCTCATGCTGCGCATTTCTGCGCTTCGACAGTCGGTGTCGCAGCATCCATGCTTATATTATAGTGCTTTTCTGAGTAATGATAAACTGTAGACATGAAAGCTTGTCATTTGGTATGGTAAGCAATGGGCTTCAGCAAATCCCTTTTTGACGATGATGATTTTATAACGAATGAAAAACCGCATATCAATGTTACTGAACATAAGAAGGAGGTACTCCCTTTGGACAGACTGAAAAATCTTGAAGAAAAAATATCCACTGCCGTAGAAAAGGTTAAATCACTAAAAGAAGAAAAAAATGCTCTTGAAAAGAGGATCAGGGAACTTGAACAGCTCCTGGATGAAAAAAACCAGGAAGTTGAGGCATTGCGATCTGAAAAAACAACGATCAAAAGCCAGGTCGAAGAACTGTTGAGTGAACTCGAAACCCTTGAGCTCTGAAAAGATGGGCAGCATCGAAGTAACCATATTGGGCCAGAAGTATACGATCAAGGGGGACGCCCCTGAAGAGTATATCAAAAAACTGGCGGCCTTTGTCGATGAAAAACTGCGGGAGGTTTATACCAATTCTCCGAGCATAACGCCATTGAAGGCATCGATCCTTGCTTCACTTACTATTGCGGACGAACTTCATAAGCTCAGGGAAGACCAGGAAAGCCTCGCAAAGAACATAGAAGAAAAGGCAAACGCGCTGTCAGGCCTGTTTGACTGAACGGCCCTGCCGTTTTGCAGTTGTATTACCACGGAGCAGTTGAAACACACCCACTGAAGCCGGGCTGTTGCTATGAGTGAACAGGTTGTAGGTTTATCTGATTGAAACAGCTGTTCGGGTTTTTCTGGTTTGTATCGTCCTTGTCGTTGGTCCTGCCCCTGCCTTTCAGTATGGGTTCGATGTCTCTGATTATTCTGATATTACCGTGCTGGACAAAATCATGGCAGAAAAAGCAGTCTATCTGTTTGTTCGTAACATGCTGCCGGTGAATGAACTCGACTTCATTAAACTTCTCAGTCCTGTTGATATGGCAGAAGAAGCATTTCTCTCTCGGAACAGCACCATCCCCTATCTTTACCGACACATGGCAGCTGATGCAGAGATACCCTTTTTCAAGGGGCTTGACATGATTGAATGATATCCCCTGGTACTCAATATTCTTTTTCGGCTCGGTATGGCATACCGTGCATCTCTTCTTGTGTTCGGTGCTGTCCTGGACATTGAGGTGGCACAGGAAACAGACATTTGTTGATACTTTCATGTGCTCTCCCTGGACTATGTCCGAATGGCAGCTCCTGCAGTGAAGGTTGATGCCCCTTCTGTGCTCGGTAAAATGCGGTTTATGGTCAAAGGCAATATTCCATTTCGTGAAGCTTTCTTTGGATTCTATCAGTCTCTTCTGGTGGCATCCCGGCTGCAGGCAGTTTGCATCAGGGACCGTGGTCAGCGGTCTTGGATTGTAGGTGCCTGCGATGAACCGGAGCTGACCGGAGAGCGCCTTCAGCGGTCCGTACTCATGGCACTTGAGGCAGGGGACCATGCTGTGCGTAGACCGTTCCCATTTATTGTAATAAGGGGTTATGAAATGGCAGTACTTGCAGATTACAGGCTTCTCAATCATTACTTCCCTGACAAAAAAATATGTTGCGACAGACAGGATCACCAGAATGATTACGAAGATTGCAGCTATTTTCATCTGCAGACAGCCTCCATTGCTGTCCATTATACACCATAATTTGTTCTTTCCGCCTTCTGTGACAGGACTAACAAAAGACAAACAGGCAATTCACAGGAAAAATATTTTAAAAACAGAGAGTTTAATAATTTCTTACTTTTGACTTGACATCTACTATATCTTGTGGTTTAATCTTAGCGTCATACAAATTATAGATGTTTCTTGAACTATATTTTTTACTGTCTGCTGGCGCAGGACTCTGGTATATGGCCTGCTGTCTGGCAGAAAGCACTTGCAAGGCCGGTCTTCAAGAAAAGGCTGTCCGACAGTGATAAACGATAAAAATTTGATAATTATGATGTATTACTAAAATTGGGGAGGATTTCTGATGGAAAGCTTTATTTCTGATGCAAAGATCAATTTAACACCAAATGCTCTGAAGGTTCTCGAAAAGAGATATCTCAAAAAAAACGAGGAGGGGAAGGTTGTTGAGGCTCCGGAGGAGCTTTTCAGGAGAATCGCGAGGTCAGTAGCCGCTGCAGACCTGAAATACGGCAAATCGGAATCAGACGTTGCCCTGATCGAGGAAGAATTCTATTCGATGATGGTATCGCTTGATTTTCTTCCGAACAGCCCTACCATCATGAACGCCGGCAGAAGACTCGGGCAGCTGAGCGCCTGTTTTGTGCTCCCTGTTGAGGACTCCATGGAGTCGATTTTTGAGGCGGTCAAGCATACGGCGATCATACATAAATCAGGCGGGGGCACCGGCTTCAGCTTCTCCAGCCTGAGGCCGGGCGGTGATATTGTCGGTTCAACCAAAGGGATCTCCTCTGGTCCGGTATCATTCATGACTGTTTTTGATACGGCAACAGAGGCAGTGAAACAGGGCGGAACACGGCGCGGGGCAAATATGGGGATCCTCCGCGTTGACCATCCCGACATCCTGAATTTCATCACCGCAAAAGACAACAACGCACGCTTCAACAACTTTAATATCTCTGTTGCGCTCACGGACAGTTTCATGCAGGCGGTCAAGGACGATTCAGAATACTCCCTTATCAACCCGCGGACAAAAAAGGTTGTAAAATCACTCAAGGCCCGGGAGGTTTTTGATCTTATCGTCAACCACGCCTGGAAAAACGGTGAACCGGGGATCGTTTTCATTGACAGGATCAATGCCTCAAACCCGACCCCGAAGATCGGCTGCATCGAGTCTACGAACCCCTGCGGAGAGCAGCCGCTTCTGCCCTACGAATCATGCAATCTCGGATCCCTGAACCTATCCCGCATGGTCACGGACGGCAAGCTTGACTATCAGAAACTGAAGATGACCATCTGGAAATCCGTGCATTTTCTTGACAATGTGATCGATGTCAACAAGTACCCGATCCAGAAAATAGAAGAGACCACCAAATCGAACCGGAAGATCGGGCTCGGCATCATGGGATGGGCTGACCTGCTTATTCTGCTGGGCATTCCCTACCACTCCGACCGCGCGTTGCAGCTTGCAGAGGAGGTCATGGGGTTTATCGAACGGGAAGGCAAGAGCGCATCGTCCGCACTTGCGGTGGAACGGGGTGTTTTCCCGAATTATCCCGGCAGTGTATACGACGGGAAGATAAACCTGAGAAATGCGACAGTCACCACCATAGCGCCGACAGGCACGCTCTCTATTATCGCCGGATGTTCCTCCGGCATTGAGCCGCTGTTTGCCGTGTCTTTTGTCAGGAATGTCATGGAAGGGACAAAACTTATCGAGGTAAACCCCCATTTTGAACGGGTCGCCAGAGAGCGCGGTTTCTGGTCACGGGAACTGATGGAGCGGATTGCCGAAAAAGGGTCGATCCATGACTTTGATGAGATACCAGAGGACGTCAAGGCACTATTCGTAACAGCCCATGATATAACACCGATGGAGCATGTCGCCATGCAGGGGGCATTTCAGAGGTACGTTGACAATGCGGTCTCAAAAACGGTGAATTTCCCCCATGTTGCATCGCCGAAGGACGTTGAAGACGTCTATATGTTTGCTTACAACCTCAACTGCAAAGGGGTGACGGTTTACCGTGACGGTTCACGGGAGGAGCAGGTGCTCTCGACCGGCAAAACGCACCAGGAAACCGAGCCTGTCAGACAGAAAATCGTACCGAGGAAAAGGCCGGAGACGATCCAGGGCGAGACAAGGCACATGACAACCGGGTGCGGCAATATCTATGTTACGGTCAATGCAGATGAGAACGGCCATCTCTTCGAGCTGTTTACGCATATGGGAAAGGCCGGAGGATGTGCTGCAAGCCAGGCAGAGGCGATCGGCAGGCTTGTCAGTCTTGCCCTTCGTTCCAACATAGAGCCTGATGCCATCATCAGCCAGCTGAAGGGGATAACCTGCCACCAGCAGACCTGGACGAACGGCGGCAAGATCACCTCCTGCTCTGACGCAATTGCCAAGGCGCTCGAAAAATACATGCAGCGGGGAGAGAAGGGAAACGGCAACGGCAGCAAGTCATACAGTGTTGCTATGTTAATCGGGGCATGCCCGGAATGCGGCGGGGCTGTTGAGCATGAAGGAGGTTGTGCTGTCTGCCATAGCTGCGGCTTCACGAAGTGCGGATAACCGGGAGCACAGCGTATGAACTCCCCGACCCTTGCCTATATTGCTTATATCACGGGCAGGCTGATCTCAGGGAAGCGCATTGCTACGCTCTATGATTTTTCCCTGGCAGAGCATGTAGACATTCATTCCCTGCCGGATGTCGAATATATAAAGGCATTTGACCGCCGCTACCGTGATTATCTGCCGGGGTATGCCAGCGGATGCAGAGCACAGTTTGCCTGTTCCGGAGGCCGGACCATAGACCTCTCTATCAACGGCACGGCATTCATGGGGCATATCACGGGATCCTCCGCCTTTTTTATCGGCGCAGTACGGGGCGATTCCATTTATATCTTTGACCACGAAAAGTCCGAACACATCAACTACCGCATTTCCGGATGCATGATTGATAGTGATGAGCGTACCGCTGTCTGCAGCTGCTGCTGGAGTTCGGTTTTGAAGGTAGGATGAAAGGGTTTGTAACGGATTAACAGTACACAGGAGCAGAAGCATATGAAACCCGAAACCCGTGCCTCCATTGTCTGTATTGTCAGCCGGCTGATAGCCGGAAAACGCGTGGCAACAATCTATGATTTCACGGAATTCAGGCATGTCAGCATCGCCTCTCTTCCCGATGCCGGTTGTCTGAAGGAGTTTGACGAAGCCCACCGGGACTATCTTCCCGGGTATGCGACTGACTGCGAATATCATTATAAATGCAGCACGACCGGCGTCTGTATTGACGTGTCGATCAACAACGACTCATTCATGGGGCATGTTTCTGGAAGCGCAGCATATTTTGCGGGCAATATGCGTGGCGATCTGGTCACTGTCTTTGACCATGAGGAAGCAGCCCACTTCAATTACCGTATATCAGGATGCATGGTTGAGAGAGATGACTCAGATAGCATCTGCAGCAACTGCTGGTATATGAAATGAGAGCATAGGAATATGCAGGAAGGCATGAATATCTGTATAGCCTATATGGCATGCAGGCTGATTTCGGGAAAACAGCCTGTTTCCCTGTATGACTATGCACAGGCACGGCAGGTTAAGATCAACGGCCTTCCTGATGCTGAAGGGCTCAGGGCGTTTG
>JBBIUL010000032.1:0-12871 GCA_037440265.1 Nitrospira sp.
CCAGCGGTAGAACAATCCCTCTGAACCCGGCCTTCCTCGCCATCAGCGCTATTGAAAGAGCCCCTCTGACCGGTTTTATCCGTCCGTCAAGAGACAGTTCTCCTGAAAAAAGATAGCCTTCAAGCGCCGTGGGCTCTATTAAACCCTCGGAAACAATAATCCCTATGGCAATAGGCAGGTCAAATGATGACCCTTCTTTTTTAAGATCTGCCGGAGCAAGGTTAACGGTGATCTGCTTGAGAGGGAAATTGAACCCGATATTTTTTAAGGCTGCCCTGACCCTATCGCGGCTTTCCTTTACCGCTGCATCAGGCAGCCCAACCATGGAGAAATGCGGCAGACCCCTCGAGGATATGTCGACCTCAACCTCAACCTGGTGGGCCTCTATCCCGATAACGCTGGCGCTTAATATTTTTGAAAGCATATGGTTAGAACATTAGAGATTGCGACTTCGCAAAAGGATAGCATTAAACATAAACGGAGGGCAAGAAGGTTTTTTATGCTGTAAGCGGACAAAAACGCGTATTGAAAAAAAGCGCATGAAGGGTTATTATTAGCGAAATAAAAGAAGAGAGTCATTAGGGGGTATCATGCGAAACGCAAAGCTTGGACTGCTTATTGTGGGAGTCTTCATGATGAGCTTACTGTCCGTATCCTGCAGCAAAAAAGAGGTAAAGCAGGTATCACAGGAGTCGAAGATGTCGCTTGAGGCATTCACCCTTGCTGAAACCGTAAAGAATGCTTTTATAAGAAATGACAGGGGAGTCCTTCAGAATAACAGCACCGAAGAAGGATTCAAAGACATAACCGCCAATACACAAGTCTATGACAGCGTGGATATCACCATGACCCCGAGGTGGGTCGAGATCGAAGCCGAGCATCTCCTGGTCAATATTGCATGGAAAAGCACCTGGATAGTCTCAGGCAGGCGGACCGAAGAACGCGGGATGGCGGTCTTTAAAATGCAGGGAAAGCCTCTGAAAATAGCAAAGATCCTGAGGGGCAATCCCTTTCTTTATCCGGCTAAATAATCTAACACCTTAGTGACAGGAACTGCAGGAACTCTTGCTGCAGGATGTGCAGCCGGCAGATGAGCCAGAAAACGGCTTGTCGACCCCGCTCATGCCGAACGTGGAGAATTTCTTCTTTACGTCTTTTGAACGGCAGCCGGGGCAGTCAACCTCTTTATTGCCGAAGACCAGCTTTTCGAAATCCTCTCCGCAGCTGTTGCATTTGTATTCGAATATAGGCATATTTAATACGGCAGGTAAAGGTTAAGGGATAGAAACACAGACAGCGCTCTTAATCTCAACCTCTGCCTTATCCTTTCTTCTTAGGTACCTTTTCCCAGTCTTTCAGGAATTTTTCAAGACCAATATCAGTCAGCGGATGTTTAATCAGCTGCGTTATGACCGCGTAAGGCATGGTTGCAATGTCAGCCCCCATGCGGGCGGCTTCAACTACATGCAAGGGGTTTCTGATGCTTGCAACGATTATCTCTGTTTCGAACAGATAGTTTTCATATATGTCAATGATCTCGCTGACCAGCTCCATGCCCGGATGGCTGATATCATCGAGCCGACCGACGAACGGGCTTACATAGCTTGCCCCTGCCTTGGCTGCGAGGAGCGCCTGCGTCGAAGAAAAGACCAGCGTGACATTTGTTTTGATTTTCAGTGCTGACAGTTTTTTCACTGCCTTGAGGCCTTCAGCGATCATCGGTATCTTGACAACAATATTTTTGTGTATTTTTGAAAGAACCGTTGCCTCTTTGATCATGGCATCAGCGGTAATCCCCACCACCTCAGCATTGACAGGCCCTTTGACAATACCGCATATGGTCTTTAATGCCTTGACCGGGTCCTGCCCTTCTTTCGACATCAGCGAAGGGTTTGTCGTGACACCGTCGATTACGCCCAGTTCCCAAGCCTTCCGTATCTCATCGATATTTGCCGTGTCAATAAAAAACTTCATGTCGCAGCCCCCTTAGCAGGAATTTTTTCTTTTTATTATAACGGAAACCACGCTTTTTTTGCCTTAGGACCGAAAAACATGAAAAAAGACTCACTGCATATTCCCTGCACAAAGTAAAACCTCTCCACTGGAATTCATCAGAATATGCATGCTACAATACACAACCTTTTTTCATCACGGAATAGAGAGATAATGGCTGACGTAGTCCCTTTTAAGGGAGTTCTGTTTAATATACCCAGAGTATCAGAAAGTTCAGGGGAGGATGTATTGGCTCCGCCCTATGATATTATCACCCCTGCCTACCGTGAGGAGCTGTACCGGAAAAGCCCTTATAATATAGTCAGAATAGACTTTGGCAAGGAATTTCCCGAAGACAGCGAAACCCGGAACAGGTATACGCGCGCAAAAGAATGCCTTGACACATGGATAAAAGACAAGGCGCTTATTACAAGCAGCACGCCCTGTTTTTACGCCTATGAAGTTTCTTATACAAGCGGCAGCACGGAAAAAAAACTCAGAGGGTTCCTCGGACTTGTCAGGCTTGAGGAACTGGGCAAGGGAAACATACATCCGCATGAATATACTCACTCAAAACCCAAGAAAGACCGTCTGGACCTGATGAGGATATGCGAGGGGAATATCAGCCCGATCTTCTCGCTCTATAACAGCCCTGAAAAAAAGACATCTTCCCTGCTTGCAGACGTAAGCATGACAAAGCCTTATCTTGAGGCAAAGGACATGGACGGCTCGGTCCATCGGCTCTGGGAGATACAGGACAGCAATGCAATCGGTGTAATCAGGAAGGAAATGGAGGGGAAGGCTGTTTTTATTGCCGACGGCCATCACCGCTATGAGACGGCACTTGAATATCAAAAGGAAATGAGGGGCATGGGGAAGGGTTCTGAAACTGCCATGCCATATGATTACGTGCTCATGTTTCTGGCAAACATGGCTGATGACGGGCTGACCATTCTGCCGACACACCGGCTTGTCAAAGAAATGCCTCAGGATGCGCTGGACGTACTTTCCTCGGAGTTCGAAGTCCGGGAGATGAAAAACAACTTTGATATTGCCGGGGCTATCGCAGGCCAACGAGATGCCTATGGTCTGTATACCGGCGGTGAAATATGGTATCATTTGCAGTATAAGGGAGAAGGCATACATGGAGTGCCGCCGGCGCTTAAAGACCTTGACGTAACCATACTCCATGATCTCATTTTTAAGCAACTCCTTGATATTGAACGTGTTTCTTATGAAATGGATGTCAGGAAATGCCTTCAGGCAGTCCAGTCAGGCGAATTTAAGGCAGCTTTTTTCCTGAATCCGACACAGGTCTATGATGTTGAAAGGGTTGCGCTGGCCTCTTTGAGGATGCCTCCCAAATCAACATATTTTTATCCGAAGCTCTTAACCGGTTTGGTATTGAATATTTACAAACATTCTTTTTAAGGAGGGTCTTATGGCTGTAAGAGTTGCGATCAACGGGTTTGGAAGGATAGGAAGAAACTTCTTAAGGACGAGCAAGGGATGCAGTGATTTCGAAATCGTTGCGATCAACGACCTTACGGACGCCAAGACGCTTGGACACCTGCTGAAGTATGATTCGGTGCACGGCGCCTTCAAGGCTGATGTCAGGGCTGAAGAAAAAAGCCTTTTTGTCGACGGCAGGGAAATAAAGATATATGCCGAGCGTTCACCCGAGAAACTGCCCTGGAAGGCATTGAATGTCGATATCGTCATTGAATCAACCGGCCATTTTACCGACAGGGCCGGTGCTTCCAAGCATATTGAAGCAGGGGCGCAGTGGGTAATCATCTCTGCACCTGCAAAAGAACCGGATGCTACAGTCTGCCTTGGCATCAATGAGGAGACCCTTGACCCCTCAAAACACAAAATAATCTCAAATGCATCCTGCACGACCAACTGTCTTGCCCCGATCGCGAAGGTGCTGCATAAGGAATTCGGTCTCATACGGGGACTCATGACAACGGTCCACTCGTATACAAATGACCAGCGCATACTCGACCTGCCGCATAAGGACCTCAGGCGGGCGAGGGCCGCTGCCCTTTCAATGATACCTTCCACTACCGGCGCTGCAAAGGCCATCGGTCTGGTGCTGCCGGAATTGAAGGGCAAGCTTGACGGCTTTGCGATGAGAGTCACCACCCCTAATGTGTCTGCGGTCGACCTTGTTGCAGAGCTCAATAAGGATACCTCAGCAGAGGAAGTGAATGCTGCCCTGAAAAAATGGGCGGAAGGACCCATGAAAGGGATTCTCCAGTATACCGACGAAGAACTGGTTTCGATCGATTTCAACGGCAACCCGCATTCGTCGATCGTAGATGCCTCGCTTACCAAGGTTATGGAGAAGCGCATGGTAAAGGTAATTGCCTGGTATGACAACGAATGGGGATACAGCACCAGGCTGAAAGACCTTATCGTGTATCTTACCAAAAACAGGGGATAATCAATGATCAAAAAGAACAGCTCTAATGCAATGCCGATCAAGGACGTACTCAATAAACTGTCCATTGAGGACCTGAGCATCAAGGGCAAGCGGGTGTTTATACGGACTGATTTTAATGTGCCGCTGGACGATAATCTCAAGGTAACCGACGACCGGCGTATCCGTTCGACATTACCGACCATCAATTATGCGATCGACGAAGGCGCCAAGGTCATCCTGGCGTCCCATCTTGGAAGACCCAAGGGAAAGCCGGACCCCAGATACAGTCTTGCCCCGGTTGCAAAGAGGCTCCAGCGTCTGCTCGACAAAGAGGTTACCTTTGCCCCTGACTGCATCGGTCCGCAGGTCGAGGCATTGGTATCCAAGATGAAGGAAGGCGATGTCCTGGTACTTGAGAACCTGCGCTATCACGCAGAAGAAGAGAAAAACGACGAAGAGTTTGCAAGGAAACTCTCTGCCTTTGCAGACTTTTATATCAATGACGCCTTTGGTGCAGCCCACAGGGCGCATGCGTCCACCGTGGGGATCCCTAAATTTTTGCCTTCTGCAGCAGGGTTTTTGATGAAGAAGGAGATCGAATACCTCAAGGGGGTGGTGAACAGCCCCGTGAGGCCGTTTGTGGCAATCCTCGGCGGCGCCAAGGTCTCAGGGAAAATAGGCGTGCTCGAACACCTTGAGAGAAAGGTTGACAAGGTGCTGGTAGGCGGGGGCATGGCATTTACATTCATCAAGGCAATGGGGTATGAGGTCGGGGATTCACTGGTTGAGGCAGAGATGCTTGAGACAGCCCAGCGGATACGGAAGAAACTCAGGAATGCCGGGATAAAGTTTTACCTGCCGGTGGATTGCGTCATTGCCCAGACCCTTGAGCCCGGCGCTGAAACAAAGATCGTGCCTACCCTTGAAATCCCGAAAGGCTGGAGGGCCCTTGACATAGGCCCTGCTACCGTTAAGCTGTTTTCTGAGGCGCTTGCCAATGCAAAAACAATTCTGTGGAACGGTCCGATGGGAGTATTTGAGATAGATGCATTCTCAAGGGGAACCTTTGCCATAGCCCACTCGGTCGCCGACGCATACGCGCTGACCATAGTAGGCGGAGGTGACACCGACCTCGCAGCACACCGTGCAGGAGTTTCTGACGCGCTCTCGTTTATCTCTACCGGTGGAGGCGCATCGCTTCAGCTCCTTGAAGGACATGAATTGCCGGGCATAGCAGCGCTTACGGAAAAAAAGCCGGAAAGCAATTCCTTTTAAGCTACCGGCTCCAGCACTGCAGAGATCTTATGCGGAAATTTCTGGTTCGTATGAGAAATTATCCCTCTTTTCATCTCGACGACCGAAGGATTTTTGCTCTCGAACTCTTTTATAAGGAATGAAGCCGCAGTCTCAGGTTTAATCACATCTCCGCAGGTGAAAATGTCAACAGCAGCAAAACCGTACTCGGGCCATGTGTGAATCGACAGGTGTGATTCTGCTATAACGACCATGCCGCTGATGCCAAAAGGATTGAATTCGTGGAAGGATATGTCAACAATGGTGGCTTTGGCTTCCTTTGCTGCAGAAACCAACGCGTTTTTGACCTTGTTCAGGTCTTTCAGAATTTCGGGGTTGCAGTCCCTCAATTCAACTAATAAATGGGTACCTAAAGCATGCAATCCTCTACCCCCCTTCATCTTATGATCTGTGAGCATTTAATGCTCTCTTAAGACAGAGATGTTACAGCAAAATAAAAAATCTGTCAAGAAAAAATCCCCGGTTTTTCCTGTAACACAAAAAAATTTACAGAAAAAAACGTGTGTCGGAAGCATCATGGGATAACCTTGTTGAGCTGGTATTCCACGATGCCGGAGGCGCCTGCCTTCTTGAGCCTCGGAATGAGGTCGCAGATGATCTTTTCGTCGATGACTACATCCAGGTCGTACCACCCTTCATCTGAAAGCGCTGAAATGGTGGGAGAATGCATCGCCGGCAGGAGACTCATAACCCGCTTGAGATCCTGTTTTGCGACATTCATCTTCAGTCCGACCTTTTCTTCGGCAGCAAGGGCCCCCTTGAGCAGCATAACGATATTTTCCATCTTCTGACGTTTCCATTTGTCCTGCCAGGCCTTCTTGTTTGCTATGAACCTTGTGCTGGACTCAAGGATGGTCTCAACGATTCTGAGATTGTTTGCCCTGAGCGATGTTCCCGTCTCCGTGAGTTCTACGATTGCGTCTGCAAGATGCGGCGGCTTCACTTCTGTGGCACCCCATGAGAAGTCGATCTCGGCATGTATGTTTCTCGACCTGAGATACCTTTTGGTGAACCCGACCAGTTCAGTCGCGATGCGTTTTCCGTTCAGGTCTTTTACGCTTTTTATTTTCGAATCGTTCGGGACTGCTATAACCCATTTGACCGGCCGCAGTCCTTCCTTGGCGTAATTCAATTCGGCCACTTCTTTGACATCGGCGCCCTGCTCCATGATCCAGTCGTATCCGGTGAGACCGCAGTCAAGGATGCCGCTTTGCACATATCTGGCCATTTCCTGGGCACGGATGAGCATCGAAGTGATTTCTGGGTCGCTGAACGACGGATAGTATGAACGGCTGGAGACCGAGATATGATAGCCTGCCTTCCTGAAGAGTTTCAGCGTTGATTCCTGAAGGCTGCCTTTGGGAAGCCCGATGGTGAGCGATTTTGTTTTTTGTTTCATGGTAATTCCTTCCGGTAATCTGAACATTATCTTGTTTTTTTGTGAGCCCGCTTTTTTCGTTCCCTGATGGTATTGGCATGGGCATCAAGGCCTTCGGTGTCGGCAAGCGCTTCCACCACAGGGGCCAGTTTCATGAAGCCATTCTTGGTAAACCCGAGCAGGCTTGACCGTTTGATAAAATCATACACGCCGAGCGGAGAAAAAAAGCGGGCAGTCCCGCCGGTCGGCAGGGTATGGTTTGGGCCTGCAGCATAGTCCCCCAAAGCCTCAGGAGTCCATGGTCCGAGAAACACAGCCCCGGCATTTTCGATCAGGGGAAGGAGCTCAAAGGGCTGCTCTGTCATGATTTCAAGGTGCTCCGGTGCAATCTGGTTAGAAAGCTCAGCAGCTTCCTTCAAAGTAACCGTATGTATGATCGCCCCGTACTGCTCGATGGAAGCCTTAGCTATTTTTTGACGGGTAAGTTTGGCGAGCTGCATTTTGACTTCCCTATACACGGCATTTGCCAGTGTCACGGAATTGGTAACCAGAATCGATGAGGCAAGTTCGTCGTGTTCTGCCTGGCTTAACAGGTCTGCTGCAACGAACGAGGGATTTGCCGACTTGTCAGCAATGATGAGAATCTCACTGGGACCGGCAATCATATCGATATCAACCAGTCCGAAGACCAGTTTTTTTGCAGTAGCTACATAGATGTTGCCCGGACCGACTATCTTATCTACCTTCTTAACGGTCCTGGTGCCGTAAGCCATGGCACCGACAGCCTGTGCACCGCCAATTGCATAGACCTCTTTCATATCAAGCAGGTTCAGGGCTGCCATGACGTATGGGTTGAGGTGTCCGTCAGGAGCAGGGACGCAGACCGCAATCTCTTTAACGCCGGCAACCTGCGCAGGGATAACATTCATCAGCACCGTCGAAGGATAGGCAGCCTTGCCTCCGGGCACATACACTCCTACCCGCCCGATCGGCCTGACAATCTGGCCGAGGATGGTTTCGCCTTCAGAAAAAGACCATGATTTTTCAGCCTGCATTTCATGGAATTTCCGTATTCTTTTTGCAGAGATCGAAAGGGCTTTCGTAACTGCCGGGTCGGCCTTGCCCGCATGCCTGGCGATATCAGCTGAACTGAGCCGGATGCCGGAGCCTTTCCGGTTGTCATATTTCCGGGTGTAGTTCAATACAGCCTTGTCCCCGTTGTTCTTTACGTCATCGAGGATAGCCCGTACCGAATCTTCAACACCGAGATGCTCTCCGGTATTACGCATGGTGAGTTCGTTGAGAAATCGGGAGAGTTCGGCAGCGTCTTTTACAATTCGCATTTGGTTAATTCTATCGATTTATCATTTAATTATGCAAGCTTTCTGGAGTATCGACGGATTTGCTCAAGCAAAAAAAAACTGCAAAGCCCTGCTCTTGTACCCGTTGACAACGGCTTGATTCTCAAGTAAAGTGTAGTATGTCTGAAGAGAGATATAAAGACAAGAATTCTATCATATGGGAAATAAAGAAAAAAAACAGACTATTAAACACCGTCGTAGCAGTTGTTATTGCAACCCTGTTTGCGGTAATCATCAGATACCTGTTTCACCCGATTGCATCGTTTTTTGATTTCCTGCCGGATGTCTCGATCACCCTGATAGTAATCATCACGCTTTTCCTTTCTTTGGTAGGGCTCTATCTCTCAATGATGATAGGCAGGCAGACCGTCAGGATCATCGATGATTACAGCAGCAGACTCGACAGGATACTGAACATAACGAGTGATCTGCGGGAAGAGCGGTATGGAGACATCCTCCTCGAGAAAATAATGGAATACGCCCTTTCGATAACCCACTCAGAGGCAGGCTCCATCCTGCTCCTTGATGATGAAAAAAAGCTTACCTTTAAGACCGTGGCCGGCGAAAAAAATTCGAAACTCATCGGCACTTCTGTTGAAAAAGGAAAGGGCATTGCCGGATGGGTGGCAGAGCACGGCGAGCCGGTCCGGGTAAAAGACGCCTCAAAGGACGAACGGTTCAGCCATGATGTGGATGTTGTTGCCGGCGTTAAAACCAAATCCGTACTCTGCGTGCCGCTGAGAACGCAGTCAGGCATTATCGGGGTGCTGGCACTCCTGAACAAGAAAAAAGGACATCCCTACCGAGAGCGTGACCAGGACATTATTGCATATCTTGCAGACCAGGCAGCGATCTCGATTATAAAGACCAAGTTTTACGAAGATCAGAAGAACTTTGAGATTCACCTCACTGAAATGCTGCTTGAATCGATCGATTTTCACATCCCTGAAAAAAGCGGGCATGCGAAACGGGTTGCCCGCTACGGGAACATCCTTGCCAAGTCTCTGGGCATGAATGAAGCTGAACAGAAAAAGCTTTACTTTGCCTGTCTGCTTCATGATGTCGGGTTTCTGAAGATCAAGACCGATGATGCATTCAGGAGAGAGGAGTTTATCAAGCATCCCGCTTTGGGATATGAAATGATCAGCCCTATCAACGTTTATTCTGATATATCCCTTTTTATCCTGCACCACCATGAACGATATGACGGGTTCGGATATCCGGCAAAGCTGAAAGGTGAGCAGATTCCCCTTGAGGCAAGGATTATCGCAATAGCTGAGGCCTTCGATGCCATGGTAAGTCCTCTCTCTTACAAGGTCCCCATGAGTTTCAATGATGCAAGAGAAGAGCTGAAAAGAAATGAGGGGACCCAGTTCGATCCTGAACTGACCGCCCTATTTTTAAACAATATTGAGCCTGAGCACATTCAGTAATCTTCTGCGCAGTACGTACTGCACTCGCCGGATCAGCAGTGTTCAACATGGAGCAATCGTTTCTTATCATTGCGAAGCCGGTGTCAGGAATTCCTTTTCTATGCGATGATCGAACCCTGTTTTGTCTGCCTCATGACGGTAAAGGTCCAGCACCCTTGAGGCGAGAGAAGAGGCATGGAGATACCCGCTTATTCTGGCTTTTTCAACAGGCTGCCAGTCTCCGGTTTGAGAGAATTGCTCATACGCATTCATGATATCAGGGAATAAAATCTTTCTGGTGCTGCCCAGCAACGCAATATAGAAACCGAAAGACCCCTTTTTATCGTGCTGCATGATATGCTGCAACAGTCCTTTATCAGAGGTGTCGGAAAGGATATCTTTTATCCCCCGGACAAAAAACTCTACCTTTCTGTTTTCGATCCCTGAGAGCAAATGCCTCCAGTCTTCTCCGAGCTTTTTTCCTTCAAAAGACTCTCCGAGCTCGTGGTGGACATATGTTTCGGTTTCTTTTTCGGAAATTTCCCGGATGTTCCGGTACACGTATTCTGAAGCAGGCTCTTCCGGAGAAAGACCATAGCACGAGAAGGCATATGCAAGGGTGCCGGCAGTATTTCCCCTGAGCTTCAGTTCCTCGAACTTGTCCCAGAGGAGGATCGACAGGGCATCCCTGCGTACAAAGATCGATGCGTCCTGCAGCATGGCAGGATATGCAGACAAATCCCTTGCCAGCTCAGTTCCGGCAATATATATATCTATATTGTCCGAGGCCTCTCTTGAAACGAGTTCTGCAACGAAAAAGGAAGGCTTGAAACTGACGCCGTATCCTGCTCCGTAAATAAGACCGCTTCCCTGCAGAGCAGCGTTGATCCCTGCGGTATCGAACGGATCAAATTCGGTCGCATTGATTGTAATCCTGCTGAAATCATCTGCGGCTATATCGTTCCATAGGGTCTCTCTTCCTGCTATCCAGTCCAGAATGGCAGGCTGCTCAACAGGTTCCCACAGCATAATCCTGTTTTCATGGCGGTAGAGCTCCCTGAGCCTCAGGAGCAGTCCGCAGATGGAATAGTAGCCCCAGAATTTCGCATCCGAGATATTGCAGTTTGTTTTTACCTGTGCACAAAAATGGTCAAAATTTATAGATGGCATATATCACTTCTTTTCATTATTCTATCAGACTGATATGTGCTTGACTAAAAAATATTGATAAACGACAATGTTTATGGAATGCGCTATATAAAACTGCTGATGGAGTATGACGGGACGGATTATCATGGCTGGCAGTTGCAGGCCGCCGGTCGAACAGTACAATCAACGGCAGAAGAGGCAATAGCAAAAATTACCGGAGAAGCATCGCGTTTGCATGCAGCGGGAAGGACTGACGCAGGAGTGCATGCACTCGGTCAGGTTGCTGTGTTCGCAACGCGTTCCACGCTTCCGTCCGAAACGCTGAAGCGGGCACTGAATGCCGTGCTCCCGGCAGACATACGGGTGCTCGATGCTTCCGAGACTGACAGAAATTTCAGTCCGAGATATGATGCGGTCAGGAAAAGCTATTTTTACGTAATATCAAAGCACCAAAAACAGTCCGCCTTTCTTTTCCGGTATGTTTGGGCTGTAAAGGCCGGACTTGATCTCGATGCCATGAGAGCAGCTGCCGGCATTCTTCTCGGCGAACACGACTTTACATCATTCAGGGGAGCCGGCTGCAGTGCAAAAACCCCTTTTCGGAATGTCTCTTCAATTGAGATTTCAGCATACGATGAAATCAGCTTCATGACAGCGGTCCTGAAGGGAGAATTTATAAAAATACGGATCGAGGCAAATGCCTTTCTAAGACACATGGCAAGGAACATTGTCGGGACTCTTGCAGAGGTCGGCAGGGGCAGGATGTCTGCTGATATGGTCAGCAGGGTCCTGGCATCAAAAGACAGGACAAAGGCAGGGCCGACAGCGCCTGCCAGCGGACTTTTTCTTGAACATATAATCTATTAAACTATTGAAACAAGACATGCAGTGCCTCAAAGAGTTCCAGCTTATCAAGACCGTACTTCTGTATCTCAGATCTGACTTCTTCCAGGGATTTTTCTTTTTCCGGATCCCGCATGTTTTTTGAAAAGAACTTATCAGCATAACAGATTATTTTTTCTTCCAGGGTAACCGGCAGCATATCCCTTAGGGGCAGGGGCAAGCCCAGCCCGGCAATATCGTCTGTGCTCAGTCCGACTCCGACATGCCGCTCGCATACAAGGCCGTGCAGCGGTAATCCTTCCCGATCGAGAAGCTCTCTTCCGAGGAACCCATGGCAGACATAGTCCTCCTCGCCGAAACAGCCCAGTGACGGGGCTTCCGTTAAAAACATGCCGATGTCATGGAGCATGGCCGCTTCATGGATAAAGAGCGTATCAGGCTTGCGGTGGTTCATTTTTTCAGCAATCTCAAGGGCTTTTCCAGCAACTGCCTTGCTGTGTTCAACAAGGAGATTGAATGCAAGGGAGTCAGGGTCGTAAAACCTGCTTATGAGTCTTATGGGATCAATCATAATTACCAATTATACATTACTTAACAGATTGGAAACGCTGCGGGAGTTCTTGCAAACAGAATAGTTTTTTAATAGGTATGTTGTTTTGTCATGTAAAGCAAGTTGACACGAAGCAACTAAAGTATTATTATAAGAACTATAAAGGAGGAGGCATGGCCCCGACAGTGAAGGATTATTACGAAATATTAGGTGTTGATAAAAAGGCATCGCAGGACGATATAAAAAAGGCGTTCAGGAAACTGGCCAGAAAGTATCATCCGGATCTCAATCCGGGCGACAAGGGTGCAGAGCAGAAATTCAAGGACATAAATGAAGCTTACAGTGTCGTTGGAGATGAAAAGAAACGGTCCGAATATGACAAGTTCGGGCGGTCTCCGTTTGGCGAAGGCGGGCCTGGGTTTGATTACCGGACGTATACTTCAG
>JBBIUL010000033.1:0-12629 GCA_037440265.1 Nitrospira sp.
CCGAGATTATAGTGGTAGTCGCCTATGGAAAAATCATTCCTCCCCGCATTCTGGCATTGCCGCCTGTGGGCTGCATCAATGTGCATGCGTCGCTTCTTCCGAAGTACAGGGGGGCCGCTCCCATACAGTGGGCGCTTATCAACGGCGAGAGGAAGACCGGCATTACAACGATGATGATGGACGAGGGGCTCGATACCGGCGGGATTCTGTTGCAGGAGGAACTTGCAATAGAAAATGAAGACAATGCCCTGACATTGTCAAAAAAACTTGCGGATCTGGGTTCAACGCTCCTGGTGCAAACATTGAATTCGCTTTACGCCCAGACGTTACAGCCTGTTCCTCAGAAGGGTGAGGCAACCTTTGCCCCCCCGCTGAAAAAGGAAAGCGGAATGATCGACTGGAAACGTTCTGCAGAAGAAATCCACAACCTTGTAAGGGGTACTTACCCGTGGCCTGGTGCATTTTTTTTTCTTAAAGACGAAAAGGTGACTGTCCTGAGCACTGCAGTCGCTGATGAAGAGAACGGCCATTTGCCCGGCCGCATTGCTGAAATCAGAAACAGGGAGGTCCTTGTTTCTGCGGGCACAGGACTGCTTTCGGTCATTGAACTGAGACCTCAGGGTAAGCAGTCGATGGATGCAGCGTCTTTCGCAAGGGGAAGGCGTTTGCAGAAAGGAAGCCTGCTTGAAGCTTAACACCGCATTAAGGGGTATCGTGCTCAGGATGTACTATCCGCTGCTGATGTTTGCCGGCGCTTTTCTCAAAGGGAAAAGGGAGGGTTTCCAGAGGCATGTGATAGAGCTCAATAATGTGCTGGTAAGGCGGGAGCATATAAAGACCAAAAAGATACTGCTGCTCCTGCCGCACTGTCTGCAGATCAATGAATGTAATATCAGGCTGACCCATAATATCTACAACTGCGAAGGATGCGGGCGGTGCGAAATCAAGGAGCTTATTGAGATAGCCGAGCAGAACAGCCTCAAACTTTTTGTAGCGACCGGCGGAACTATCGCCCGGAAGATCGTGATGGAGCTGAAGCCGGAAGCTATTGTGGCGGTTGCCTGTGAGCGCGACCTGTCGAGCGGACTGGTTGACACCTACCCGATCCCGATCCTGGGCATCTCGAATATACGGCCGCACGGTCCGTGTTTCAATACCCTTGTCGATCTTGAAAAGGTTAAAGAAGCCATCCATTTTTTTGGCAGGTACTGATGACGTTGACCCGGACATCCCGGGAATCTTGACATTGATAAACGTACATGTTATATATTCATACCTCTCTTGAGGGGCAACCGTGAGTTTCTTTAACGTTAAAAGGAGGGTTTCAGAAGCATGGCTGTAGAAGGAACTATCAAATGGTTTAATGAGAAGAAGGGGTTTGGTTTTATCCAGCAGGACAACGGGACAGATGTCTTTGTACACTATTCATCGATTCTCGGTGATGGGTTCAAGACACTTGCCGAGGGGCAGAGGGTTCAGTTTGATATCGAGGAGGGGAACAAGGGACCGAAGGCAGTCAATGTAACAAAAGTATAAATAGACTTCCCAATCAGACAGAGAACCCATCGTAAGCAGATGGGTTCTCTGTTTTATTTTCATTACACGAAGGTTCGATCATGGTGTATTATCATTCATTACTCCAATCTGTCTGAGGATGAATCGTTCATGAACAGGAAGACAATGAGATTGCCTGCATGGGTTAGAAGCAGGCATGGCTTTAATACTCATGCTGCCAGGCAGACCCTGAGAAATCACCGGGTCATGACTGTCTGCGAAGAGGCAAGATGTCCCAACAGACCGTCTTGTTTTTCAAGGCCGACGGCCGCGTTCCTGATATTGGGACCGAACTGCACGAGGCGCTGCAGTTTCTGTTCTGTTGCTTCAGACATTCCCGGGGCAGTCGATGCGCATGAACCTGAAAACATAGCAACGGCTGCAAAGACGTTCGGCCTTACTCATATTGTGATTACTTCAGTGACCAGGGATGACCTTGAAGACGGAGGCGCCACACAGTTCAACAGGACAGTACAGGCTGTCAGGAGAGCGATACCCGGTGCAAGGATTGAGGTGCTGACACCTGACTTCAGCGGGAATATCGATGCATTAAGAACAGTGCTTGATGCAGGGCCGGATGTCTTCAACCATAATCTTGAGACAATTGCACGGCTGTATCCTTCGGTACGGCCCGGAGCCGACTACGAACGTTCACTGCGCCTGCTTGAACTGGCCGGTGAGATGGCCACTTCTGCATATGTTAAATCAGGGATAATGCTTGGACTGGGTGAAACCTATGATGAAGTTCTGGAACTTCTCAAAAATTTACGAAAAGTTAAGTGCGATTTTGTTACAATAGGTCAGTATTTAAGACCGGGGAAGGCCAACCATCCTGTGGTAGAATATGTAAGGCCTGAGGTTTTTGATGATTTAAGGGCCAGGGCAGTCGAAATGGGTTTCGCATATGCTGCGTCAGGGCCTCTCGTGAGAAGTTCCATGAATGCTGATGAAATGTTCAGGACTGTTCATGGGACATAAAACGTTATTTTCTGAGTATGCATTTGATTCATCTCTGTAAATTATATAGAGCCAGACCAGGAGGATTTGACAGACATGTTTGAGTTCAACAGGATAAAGAGACTGCCGCCGTATGTATTTGCAATAGTTAATAACCTCAAGATGGATGCAAGACGCAGGGGTGAGGACATTATCGACCTTGGAATGGGAAATCCTGATGGCCCCACTCCAAAGCATATTATCGACAAACTGGTCGAGGCAGCTAAAAAGCCGAAAAACCACCGGTATTCTGCCTCGAAAGGGATTACCAACTTAAGAATGGCCATCAGCGAATGGTACAAGCGGCGTTATGACGTTGACCTTGATCCTGAAACAGAGACCTGTATTACCATCGGTTCCAAAGAAGGGCTGTCTCACCTGGTGCTTGCCACGGTAACCCCCGGCGATGTGGTCATGACTCCCACACCGGCGTATCCGATACACCCCTACAGCGTAATCATTGCAGGAGGGGAGGTCAGGACACTGCCGATTGGTCCCGGGATAGATTTCTTCGATGAGATGGAAAAGGCCTTCAAGACAACATGGCCGAGGCCGAAGATGCTGATTATGAATTTTCCCCACAATCCGACCACGCAGGTGGTAGACGGCCTTGACTTCTTCAAAAAGATCGTTGATTTTGCCAAGGAAAACAATGTAATCGTCCTCCATGACCTTGCATATGCGGATCTTGTGTATGACGATTACAAAGCGCCAAGTTTTCTGCAGGTGCCCGGCGCAAAGGATGTCGGGGTAGAATTCTTCTCGCTCACCAAAAGCTACAATATGGCCGGATGGAGGGTCGGTTTCTGCGTCGGGAACAAGGAAATAGTCGGTGCACTCATAAAAATAAAAAGCTATCTTGACTATGGAATGTTCCAGCCCATTCAGATTGCCAGCGTCATTGCCCTGAGAGGACCGCAGGACTGCGTTCGTGACATCTGCCAGATCTATGAACGGCGGAGGAACGTCCTCATCAAAGGGCTTAAACAGGCCGGCTGGGCGGTCGAACCGCCAAAGGCTACCATGTTCACCTGGGCTGAAATCCCCGATCCGTTCAAAAAGATGGGTTCTCTTGAATTCTGCAAACTGCTCATCAAAGAGGGCGGCGTGGCCGTATCTCCCGGCATCGGGTTCGGTGAAGGCGGTGACAACTATGTACGGTTTGCGCTTGTTGAAAACGAACACAGGATCAGACAGGCAACCAAGGGCATAAAGAGGGTTCTAAACAGATGATCAATGTCGGCATTATCGGGCTCGGGACTGTCGGTACCGGAACTGCAAGGATTCTCCTTAAGCACCGGAAACTCATCCGGGAACGGTCCGGGGTTCATCTTAACCTGAAAAAAATTGCAGACCTGAACATTACAGATGACAGAGGGCTGAAGCTTCCCAAAAATACTCTGACGAAAAATGCCGAGGAACTCCTGAACGACCCTGATATACAGGTCATTGTTGAGCTTATCGGCGGGACCAAAACGGCAAAAGAGTATGTCCTCAGGGCGATAAAAAACGGCAAGCATGTCGTTACCGCCAACAAGGCACTGCTTGCAACACATGGCGTTGAGCTTTACAGCGCTGCAGCCAAGGCGGCAGTTGAAATCGGCTTTGAAGCTTCTGTAGGAGGCGGCATCCCGATAATCAAGGTCTTAAGGGAAGGGCTCGTTGCCAACCGTATAAAGGCGGTGTACGGCATCATAAACGGTACTACAAACTATATCCTCACGAGAATGACCAATGAGAAAGCAGAGTTTGGGAGTGTACTAAAGGAAGCCCAGAAGCTCGGGTATGCAGAGGCTGATCCGACGTTCGATATTGAGGGCATTGATTCTGCGCACAAACTCGCGATACTGGCATCCCTTGCGTACGGGACCCAGTTTACCGTGAAGGATGTATTTACCGAAGGGATTTCATGGCTGTCTCCCATGGACATAACGTTTGCCGGAGAACTTGGATACAAGATAAAGCTTCTCGCAATTGCCAAGGAAACCGGCGGGAGGGTCGAACTCAGGGTTCATCCGACCATGGTGCCCGAGGAATATCTGATTTCGAAGGTCGACGGTGTCTATAACGCAGTTTATGTCGAAGGCGATGCAGTAGGGTCAACCCTTTACTACGGACGGGGGGCAGGAGACATGCCTACCGGAAGCGCAGTGGTCAGCGATATCGTGGACATCGCAAAAAGGATCAAAAACAACCTGACAGTGACAAGTGATGCGGGGAAAACGGTCCGGCAGCCGAAAAGGCTCCTGAAGATGGATGATGTCGAGTCCATGTACTATTTCAGGTTTTCTGCAATCGACAAGCCGGGTGTGCTCTCAAAAATCTCAGGCATACTCGGCAAGAACAATATCAGCATTGCCTCTGTCATTCAGAAAGGCAGGCATGCCGGCAAGGCGGTTCCCCTCGTGATCCTTACTCATATGGCAAAGGAAAAAAACGTTCAAAATGCAGTCCGCGAGATAAACAGTCTGTCGATTGTTGCACGTAAAACGGCAATTATAAGAGTTGAGGGGAAAGAGAACTGATTTTTTACCGGGCTGTTTGCTTGGTAAATTGTGTTCTGAATCGTTAAAATACAAAAAAACAGATTGTTTCGAGGTAACGCTGTAGAGAGGTGTCCATGGAAAGTATTACCCCTGATAAGAGCATCAACATTAAAGGCCTGGTATGTCCGTATACCTTTGTCAAAGCCAAGCTGGCAATAGAATCAATGGAAGTGGGACAGGTGCTTGAAATACTGCTTGATTATGAAGAAGCCTCAAGGAGCATCCCGAAATCAATGGAGGACCACGGTCAGACGGTACTGAAGACCGAAAAAATTAACGATACCGACTGGATTTTAATAATAAGAAAGGACAAGGATTGATGGATTTCAGCGAAGACCAGCTGCTCCGGTACAGCAGACATATTATCCTCCCTGAGGTCGGCGGCAAGGGGCAGGCGAAAATTGCAAACGCAAAGGTTTTTATGATAGGGGCAGGGGGACTGGGAAGTCCTGTCGGGTATTATCTTGCCGCAGCAGGCGTGGGGACCATAGCCATTGTCGACAACGACACCGTTGAGATGAGCAATCTCCAGAGACAGATCGCCCACAGCGTTACTACGATCGGCATGCCCAAGGTTGAGTCTGCCAAAAGAACGTTTCAGGCCCTTAACCCCGATGTGAATATTGTTGATCTGAAGCAGAGGCTCTCGAAAGATGATATTCTTGACCTGATCAGGGATTACGACATTGTAATCGACGGGAGCGACAACTTCCCTACGAGATATCTTGTCAACGACGCGTGTGTCATGGCAAAAAAACCTCTCGTGAGCGGTGCAATTTTGCGTTTCGAAGGCCAGGTTACCACGATTGTCCCCGGAGAAGGACCCTGTTACCGCTGCCTCTTTGAGGAGCCGCCGCCGCCCGGGCTGGTGCCGTCCTGTCAGGAGGCAGGCGTCCTCGGGGTATTGCCCGGAGTGATAGGCGGTCTTCAGGCAACCGAAGTGCTGAAACTGATACTCGGCAAGGGTGAACTGCTCAAGGGAGAGCTGCTTATTTACAATGCGCTGAAAACCACATTCAGAAAGGTCAAAATACCCAAAAACCCCTCCTGCCCGGTATGCGGAGATAATCCGACCATTACGGAACTTATCGATTACAACCAGGGTTATTGCACCATGCCGTGATTCTTGTGCTATGGTTGACTGATGACAGGCCTCATAATTCCAAAGCAGATAATCGAGAAGATGGTTGTTCATTGCAGGGCTGTCTATCCCTATGAAGCCTGCGGTATCCTGGCCGGAAGGGGAAAAGCAGTCGAAAAGGCATTTGAGATGACCAATACCGAGAACTCACCGGTCAGCTATTTCATGGACCCGAAAGAACAGTTCCATGCAATGAAGGAGATGAGGACCCTTGGTTTGGATATGCTGGCGATCTATCACTCACATCCGCATTCCCCTGCATTTCCTTCTCAAAAGGATGTCAGTCTTGCCTTTTATACGGACAGTGCATACATGATAGTGAGTCTTGCTGATCAGAACAACCCTGAAATCAAGGCCTATGCGATCAATGACGGAAGTATCTCGGAATTGACTATTGAAATCAGTGATGAAACTGCTTGAGCACTATTTCTGCTGAGGTGTCTTCATAGAGTGAATATCAGGGATGTGTCAGCTGCAGTCTCTGTATGCCGGTAGCTTTCCCGTTTTCGCTGTTTATCTCTACCACAACTGCAGAAAATATGCCTTGCCCTGTCGCTGTTTCAAATTTTGCAGGCATGTTTGTCAGAAACCGCTGGATGATCTGGGGAACATCAATGCCGATTACCGAGTGCGAGGGGCCGGTCATGCCGACATCAGTTATATAAGCAGTGCCCTCGGGGAGAATATGTTCATCAGCGGTCTGAACATGGGTATGCGTTCCTATGACAGCGCTGACCTTGCCGTCAACGTAATAACCGAAGGCTATTTTTTCAGAGGTTGCTTCTGCATGAAAATCTACGATGACGATTTTGGTTTCCTTTCTGAGGCGGGCAATCTCTTCATCTGCGGTTCTGAACGGACAGTCCATCGGAGACATGAAGATCCTTCCCGAAAGGTTCATCACTGCCGCCTTGAGTCCGTTTGGCAGGGTATAAAGGATGCTGCCGTACCCCGGTACCCCGGGTGGATAATTCAGGGGGCGGAGCACCCGATTGTCCTTTGAAATGTAGGTGACAAACTCTTTTTTGTCCCATACATGGTTTCCGGTCGTAATAACCTGAACGCCCATCCTGAAGAGATCAGATACCAGGGATTCAGTAAGGCCGAACCCCCCGGCGATGTTCTCACCGTTGGCTATCACAAGGTCTGTCTTGTATTTGTCGGCAAGACTGGGGAGCAGCGCTTTTACAGCTGTTCTACCTACCTTGCCGACAATATCGCCGATAAAAAGTATCTTCATAGATGTACGGAATTCAGCATATGAAACCTGTGTTATTTTGCATATTCAACGTAGCGGGATTCCCGAATCACGGTAACCTTGATCTGGCCCGGATATGTCATTTCAGATTCGATCTTCTTTGCGAGGTCACGGGAGATCATGGCGGTCATCTCGTCGTTGATATCTTCCGGCTTGACGATTATCCTGATTTCCCTGCCGGCCTGAATCGCATAGCATTTATCGACTCCCTTGAACGAGTGCGCCATCTGTTCGAGCTTCTCAAGCCTCTTCAGATAGTTCTCTATGCTTTCTCTCCTGACCCCCGGTCTGGCTGCAGAAAGCGCATCGGCAGCTGCCACAAGCGCTGCTTCGACGGTCATGGGTTCTGCATCACCGTGATGGACCATTATGGCATTGATCACCTTGCTGTTTTCACCGAATTTCTTTGCGAGGTTTGCGCCGATTTCCTGATGGGTCCCTTCGACCTCATGATCAACCGCCTTGCCGATGTCATGAAGGAGACCGGCCCTTTTAGCGAGTTTGACGTCGATTTTCAGTTCGTTTGCCATCATGCCGGCGAGATAAGCGACTTCCCTTGAATGCTGAAGAACGTTCTGGCCATATGAGGTCCTGTATTTGAGTCTTCCGAGAGTCTTGATGAGCTCAGGATGAATGCCTGAAAGACCGACGTCGAACGTGGCCTTCTCGCCTTCTTCCCTGATGTTTGCATCGACCTCTTTCTTTGTTTTTTCAACGATTTCCTCGATCCTGGTCGGGTGGATGCGGCCGTCAGTGATAAGCCGTTCCAGGGAGAGTCTGGCGACCTCCCTCCTGACAGGATCAAATGCCGAGAGCGTTACCATCTCGGGAGTGTCATCGACGATCAGGTCGACTCCGGTGGCTGCCTCGAGGGCCCTGATATTTCTTCCCTCTCTCCCGATGATCCTCCCTTTCATTTCGTCGTTGGGAAGGCTCACGGCTGTTACCGTAGCATCTGCCACATAATCACTTGCATACCGCTGAATGGAGGCACCGATGATCTCTTTTGCTTTTTTATCAGCGGTTTCCTTTGCTTCATCCTCCAGCCTCTTTACAAGTTTTGCGATCTCAAAGGCTGCCTCTTCTTCTGTTCGTTTGAGGAGTTCCTGTTTTGCCTCCTCAGCGGTTACCCCCGAAAGCCTTTCAAGCACCTGTGTCTGTTCCCTGATGATCTGGGTGTAGCGGTTTTCTTTTTCGTTTATAGAACGTTCTTTTGCGTTGTATTCTTTTTCCTTCCTGCCCATCTCATGTTCGCGCTTTTCGATCTGATCGAATTTTCTGTCAAGGGTCTCTTCTTTCTGTCGCAACCGTTTTTCCAGATGATTCAGCTCCGAGCGCCGCTCTTTCAGTTCTTTTTCTGCTTCGATCTTTGCCTGATAGATGATGTCCTTTGCTTCAAGGGCAGCTTCTTTCTTGAGTGAATCGGTTTCTTTGCGGGCATCCTCGAGTATCTTCTTTTTTTCAGTTTCTATTGATATTTTCTGGCTTTTCAGGGCATTTTTGTATACTAGACTTAAAATGAACCCGACTGCGACTCCGGTGACCACGGATATCAACAGATACATTGTTTCATTCATCTGATTTATTCCTCCTTTTTTGCTGCCTCGATTTAATTATTTTTTCGAATCCTTCTGAAGAAGGAAGATAGAACGTTCTGCTCTCCGGCAGGTAGGTTTGTTCAACAAAACTGTTTTTGTAATTGTGCGGATATAAATAACCGTTGCCGGCACCCAGTCTTTTGGCTCCGGAGTAGCTCGAATCCCTGAGGTGTACAGGGACGATCCGGGCCGGTTCATTTCGTACAGACTCAATGGCCTTATCGATTGCAGTATATGCAGCATTGCTTTTCGGTGCAGTGGAGATATAGATTACAGCCTGGGAAAGAGGTATTCTTGCCTCGGGCATACCGATTTTTTCAGCTGCTTCCATGGCTGATACAGCAACAAGAAGGGCATGCGGGTCGGCATTTCCGACGTCTTCTGCTGCGCAGATTACCACCCTTCGTGCTATAAACAGGGGATCTTCTCCTGATTCAAGCATCCTGGCCAGCCAGTAGACTGCAGCATCAGGGTCAGACCCTCTCATGCTTTTTATAAATGCCGAGATGGTGTCGTAATGGTCGTCCTCGCTGTAATAAAGTGTTTTGTTCTGGAGGACCTCTTTAATATGGGGTAAGGAGATGCATCGTATGCCGTCGTGGCCGGCAGCAGATGACAGGAAAGAGAGCTCAAGGATATTCAAGGCCCTCCTGGCATCTCCGTCGCTTATGGATACTATAAAATCGAGTGCGTCGTTTTCCAGCGTAACACGATCGGTGCCGAGACCGCGTTTATCGGTCAGGGCCTTGGATAGAATCTCTTTTACGTCATCATGAGAAAGGGCGTTGAACTGAAAGACGAGAGACCTTGAAGAAAGGGCGGGGACCAGGGAAAAGAAAGGATTCTGGGTAGACGCCCCGATGAGTATGATCTCTCCTGTTTCAACATAAGGCAGGAGAGCATCCTGCTGTATTTTATTGAAACGGTGTATTTCGTCGATAAAAAGAATGGTCTTCCGGCGGTTAAACGGGGAAACAGCTTCCCTGATGTCCTTAACACCCGATGTTACCGCATTGAGAGAGAGAAAGTGCGCGCTTGTTTTCTTGGCAACAATATGGGCCAGCGCAGTCTTTCCGGTGCCCGGAGGGCCGTAAAATATCAGAGAAACAATCTTGTCTTCTTCGATGAGCCTCCTGAGCGGTTTGTCTTTGCCGAGGAGATGTGACTGACCGATAAAGTCATCAAAGTCCACTGGCTGCATTCGCCAGGCAAGCGGAGGTGTCCGGTTCTCGTTACCAAAAAGTTCCAAATGTCAGTCCCTGGCCGGACTAGTATGGCTTAAGCGAGGCTTTTGGAGAAAGAAAATCCCTTGCTGTCAAGGTGTTTTGTGTGCAGAAATCTATAAAAAAGTCTTTTTGATCAGACTTCATGACCTTGTTTTCATTGATTTTATAGAGATTTATCCCCAAAAGCATGAAAGCCATAGCAACCGGCATATGTAAAATTGTTAAAAGTATCCCGCCCTGCCGTGTATGTGAAGAATTAGATCCGCCCATGGTATAGGTGGGTGCCTTGAAGAGGTCTTTAGGCTTTTGCCGGAACGGCAACATGCTCACCAACATCTTACATTGGCTCCCAAAAGATCTAATTTGCCGGATCAACTTGTTCACATATCACCAACAGGGCAGGTAATTAACCAGCCAAGCTTATATATATTTATACCAGAAAAGAATAGATTAGAGCAAGATAAAATTCTTCATATATAAAGACTTTTAGCTTGTATTGAAAGCTTTTTTTTAATAGAATATGTGAATATGTCTTATATATTAGTTATGCAGTTTTATCATATGCATATAAATGTAAGATTAAATAGAGAGTGTAAATCTTAAACGATATGAACAGGTAACAGGAGGGCAAAATGTTTGGATTAGGCATGCAGGAATTAGTTATTATCCTTGTTATAATACTCATTCTCTTTGGGGCCAAGAGACTGCCTGAACTTGCGAGCGGACTCGGCAAGGCAATAAAGAATTTCAAGAAAGCTACCACCGAACCTGATGAGATTGATGTTACCCCTCAGAAAAAGGTGAGCAAAGAAGAAGGCAAGGGAGACGGAGAAAGCAGCAAAAGTGAATAGAGGGCCTGTAGCCGAAATAAATCTTGCCGCGCTTGAACATAACCTTAAGATAACCAGAAACATCACCCGTGAAAAACAGATCATCGCTGTAGTAAAAGCAGATGCTTACGGACATGGAGCAATCGAGATATCCAGGAAGCTGCTGTCACTGGGGGTTACATTCCTGGCTGTTGCGTATACAGAGGAAGCCAGAACGCTGAGAGAAGCCGGCATCAGGGCAAAGATCCTCGTGCTTTTTGACTGTACAGAAAAAACAGAGTTTTTCAGTTATGACCTGATACCGGTGATCAGCACTATGAAGGATGCTGAAGATTTTTCAAGACTCGCTGCAGACAGGGGAAAGAACGTTTCGGTGCATGTAAAGATTGACACCGGCATGGGCCGAACCGGTTTCATCCATGAAAATGCTGTTTCAAGAGCTGTTGAAATAGCCGGCATGCAGGGCATTGTCCTGGAAGGCATCCTGAGCCATTTCTCTGAAGCGGACTTGTCTGACCGTTCCTTTACAGTACACCAGCTTGAGCTTTTTCATAATGCAAGGAGCAGCATCTCAAAGGAGCTTGGCCGCCCGCTTATGTCTCATATGGCAAACAGTGCCGCAATACTCTCGCTCGAAGGCGCTCTGTTCGATGCTGTAAGGCCCGGGCTTATGCTCTATGGTTATTCACCGTTCAGTGATGATTATGGCCTCCTTCCCGTGATGAACATAAAGACCAGAATACTTGCTGTGAGGGACCTGCCGGCCGGGACCCCGATAAGCTACGGCAGGACCTTTATCACAAAACGGAAAAGCAGGGTTGCAGTAATGCCGCTCGGGTATGCAGATGGTTTCAACCGGCTTTTTTCGAATAATGCGGATGTCCTGGTCAGGGGGAGGCGTGTACCGGTGGTAGGGAAGGTCTGCATGGATTTGACCATGATCGACGTTACCGATATCGAAGAGGCATCGGAGGATGATGAAGTTATTATCATTGGACGGCAGGGGCCTGAGACCATCACTGCCCATCAGCTTTCAGAAAGGTGTAATACCATTCCTTATGAAATCCTTACCTCTCTTGGAAACCGGGCGAAGAAGGAATATATCCATTGACGAATATCGTTGAGAAACTCGGCAGCAGGGTAATAATTTTTACCGAAGAACTCGGACGGGTCTTAATGCTCTTGTCAGTTACCGTCAGACAGATAATCTCTCCCCCGTTTGAGGCACGAAATACTTTTAAACAGATGCTTGAGATCGGGATAAAATCGATTCCTGTTGTGATTGTAACCTCGATCTTTACGGGGATGGTGTTCGCGCTGCAGACCTATACCGGGTTTAAGAGGTTCGGCGCGGAAGCGGTGGTGGGAACAGTCGTGGCACTGTCAATGACCAGGGAGCTCGGTCCGGTACTGACCGGCCTGATTGTGGCAGGCAGGGCAGGGGCGGCAATGGCTGCTGAACTGGGGACCATGAGGGTGA
>JBBIUL010000034.1:0-12608 GCA_037440265.1 Nitrospira sp.
GTTCCCATGCGTCCTGATATAGTGAAGCAGAAGAATCTTCATCCAGGGGGTGATATGACCATGCGTCTCGATGCGTCCGTCAGTGTAGACCCTGTAATCCCTCCCCATGCACGGTATCACAAGCGCTCCATCCTGCAGACCTGCTCCTATTCCCCCGGCTATGTCCTCAAAACTGATCCGGCCGACCTCCCTCATCATGTCAGCAATGAGGTCTTCTCTCCAGTCCGACGTCCTGATCTTTCCCTGCAGTTCCAGAACCGCCTCGGGATCCATAGAGGGGCATTCTGAAACATCCGATTCGCCTCTTAGAACAGAAAGTGCAAACGGCATGCACTTCGCCATCCTGCATTTTCCGCAGTTTGTCCCGGGAAGCCTCTTGTAAAGTTCAACAGCGTTCATACAGAGAAGCTCTTGAAGCTACTCAAAGCATAGATGTCTTGATGATGAAGGTCAGCGTTAAGGAACGCAATTCGGGGAAATGGCTTGATGAGGAATGAATACAATAACGACTCCTTTAAAATATCCAGATTACAATATTTGAAAAACATGAAGTGTAAGCGGGCACTCAAAAAGATTGGCATCAAAACAGGGGCTGCCGTCTCAATTATCATGTCGGTTTATTGTATTTATAACGTATTGAGCCATTTCCCTTTTCTTGCTCAGGACATGCATGATTTAATGCATATTGATCTGCTAAAGGCAGATCAGGTTTTCTTTCTGAAGAGAGTGCAGAACATGAAAAAAACCCCGATGCTGAGCGAAGAATCAGCCACATTGAATGCCGGCCAGTGATAACCGGCAACAGTAACATCAATGAAGTCCACCACGTACCCGAGGAATATCCTGTCGATGAGGTTGCCCAGCGCCCCTCCGGCAAGCAGAGAGAAAATCCGGTAATCTTCTCTTCCGGTCACTGCAACCCATGTGATGATGATGATGGCAATCACGGATACTGCGATAAAAAAACTGTTCCCAAGACTCCTGAACATGCCGAATGCAGCACCTTCGTTGCGAACATGTACAAGGTTGAGTACAGGGAAGATCTCGATTACATCAAAAGAACCTATATGTATCCGCGCCAGATATTTTGTGGCCTGGTCAAGAGTAACAATGGAGAAGACGATAAGAACGAAAAAGACTGTGCGGCTTCTCATGCAACAGCGCTATGGCACCGCCCGCAGAGATCAGGCATCTCAGGGAACGTCCCCACACTCTCGCTCCAGTTCCAGCACCGCAGACATTTGCTGCCTGAGGCCCTTTCAACGCAGACCAGCAGCCCCTTGATATTTGGACTTTCATGGCAGCCGGACAGTTTTTCATCAGCAATGACCGCTTCAGACACCAGAAAAAAGAACGGGAGAAACTCCTGGTACGAGACAAGAAGTGCCCGGTATTCTTCAGGAACGGTTAATTTCACCCGCGCTTCAAGCGAATTCCCGATGAATTTCTCGGCCCTCTTTATCTCAAGTGCCTTGTTTACTTCATCCCGAATCTCAAGGAGTTTTTTCCATCGCTCCTCAAGACCGGCATCGATGAACCCGTCTTTCACCTCAGGGAACGCAGACAGAAAAACCGATTCCCCGTGCTTTCTTCCGGGGGCAATATGCTTCCAGACCTCATCAGCCGTAAAGGAGAGCACCGGGGCCATAAGCCCGGTGAGCGATGAAAGTATCTCGGACAATACCCACTGGCTGGCGCGGCGTTCTGCTGAATCTTTTTTCGCGGTGTACAGCCTGTCTTTCAGGATATCGAGATAAATCGAACTCATGTCAACAACACAGAAATTGTGGATCGCATGAAAAACCTCGTGGAAATCGCAGTTTTCATAGGCCCTGGTGACCTTTTTGACAAGCATCTGAAGCCGGTGCATGGCCCAGCGGTCGATCTCCTGGAGGCTTCCGCTGTAATCCTGACCGTCGAAATCCGAAAGATTTCCGAGGAGAAACCTGCAGGTATTTCGTATCTTCCGGTATGCCTCGGTAAGCCTGCTGAGTATCTCTTTCGATATCCTGATATCATCTTTGTAATCCTCTGCAGAGACCCAGATGCGGAGGATCTCGGCGCCGAAGTTCCTGATTATTTCCTGAGGTGCAATCACATTGCCGAGGGATTTTGACATCTTCTTTCCTGATCCGTCGACAACAAATCCGTGGGTCAGGACAGTCTTATACGGCGCTTTGCCTGTTGTTCCGACTGAGGCAAGCAAAGAGCTCTGGAACCAGCCCCGGTGCTGGTCGCTGCCTTCGAGGTACATGTCTGCAGGCCAGGAAAGCCGCTCATCGTTTTCGACGACTGCTGCATGGCTGACGCCGGAATCAAACCAGACATCGAGGATGTCCATCTCTTTGGAAAAATCCTCCTGCCCGCACTTGCTGCATTTATACCCCTCGGGAAGAAGCTCCCTGATCTCTTTCTCGAACCAAACATCTGCGCCGGCTTTTTCAACCATTCCCACAACAGCATCGAGGACTGCTTCGTCGTCAACGAATACGCCGCAGTTATTGCAACTGATGATTGTAATCGGGACTCCCCAGCTCCGCTGCCTTGATATGCACCAGTCAGGCCGATTCAGGAGCATTCCGTGTATCCTCTCCCTGCCCCATTTCGGGATCCAGTCTACCCTGTTGATCTCATCGAGGCAGTTTTTTCTCAGGCCGTTCAGTTCAACCGAGATAAACCACTGTTCAGTTGCACGGAAAATGACCGGTTTTTTGCACCGCCAGCAGTGCGGATATGAATGGGCAATTTTCTCCTCTTTGATAAGCGTCTGCTTCTGTCTGAGGATGTCGATTATTGAGGTGTTTGCCTTGAAAACGAACTGCCCCTCGAGTTCGCCGGCATGTCTGGTGAATTTTCCCCTGTCATCCACCGGTGCATAGATATCAAGGCCGTATTTTAAGCCGATTTCATAGTCGTCTTCGCCGTGCCCCGGGGCTATATGAACAATGCCGGTGCCTTCTTCAAGCGAGACGAATTCACCGGTAACGACCTTTGATCTTCTTTCTATGAAAGGATGCTCTGCGGACAATCCCTCCAGTTCCCTGCCGTTTTTCTTTGCAAGCACTTCTCCTTCAAGCCCTATCCGCTCCCTGAGGGCCTCAAGCCTGCCCTCGGCAACCACATACACCCCGTCATTCTGTTTTACCGCAGCATACGCCAGTTCCGGATGGAATGCGAGCGCCAGGTTTGCAGGAAGCGTCCATGGAGTAGTCGTCCAGATCACGACAAAGACGGTCTCGCCTTTCAGTTCGGGAAAGACCTTTGCTGCGTCATCGGGAACGAGCCTGAATTTCACAAAAACAGACGGGGATTCCTTGTCGCTGTATTCGACCTCTGCCTCAGCAAGCGCTGTTATGCATGAAGGGCACCAGTGCACGGGTTTTTTCCCCTTGTAAACCGACTTGTTCTTTACAAACTTATAAAACTCTCTTACGATAGAGGCCTCATAATCATAGCTCATGGTCAGATAGGGACGTGACCAGTCGCCGAACACCCCGAGCCGCTTGAATTCATCCCGCTGGATGCCGACAAATTCAGAAGCATACTCCTTGCAGAGTCTTCTCTTTTCAATAACAGGTATCTTTTCTTTTTTGTCCCCAAGGTTTTTATCGACCTGAAGTTCTATCGGAAGTCCGTGGCAGTCCCACCCCGGGACATACGGGGCATAATAGCCTTTCATTGATTTGTATTTGACAATGATATCCTTGAGGATCTTGTTGAGCGCATGTCCCATGTGGATATGGCCGTTTGCATAAGGCGGGCCGTCATGCAGGATGTATGCACCGAGTGAACTGTCCCTGTTCCTCTCCTGTATTTTCGCATAGATATGATTATCCTCCCATTCACGGAGCATCTCCGGCTCGCGCTGTGAGAGATTGGCCTTCATCGGAAAGTCTGTCTGAGGGAGATTGAGTGTGTCCTTAAAATCCTTATTCATAGCTAATCAAATTACCACTTGGATGGTTTTCATGTCAAGCAGGACCCCCTGCAGATCATTCAGACTGGAGGGGTTCTGCTGCAGCAGGTTCATGTTTACGGGGGTTTATGATCCAGATGTTTCCGAATTCCTTTTCCTGGTAGACCCTCGCCAGTCCAAGCCGCAGCACCTCAAGAAGGGCAAGAAAGGTGACTATCACCTGCATCCTGGTGACGTTGTCCCTGAACAGTTCTTCAAAACGTACGCTCTCTGCGTTTTCAATGATCTCGATTATAGTGACCATCCTGTCTTTGACGGTCAAGGCCTCTTTTGTGATAGTGAGGATCTCAGGCGGTACACGGTCATATATTTTCTTGAATACCCCGAGCAAATCGAAGATGTTGACATCAAAGAGATAGAGTTCTTCGGGCAGGTTCTCCCCGCCTTCGTCCTCGTCGGTATGCTTCCTGCAAAAGACCTTCTGCCATTCGTCTTCCCGCTCCCGCAGGATAGAGGCAGCATCCTTATATGCCTGGTATTCGAGCAGTCTCTGCACCAGTTCAAGGCGGGGGTCTTCTGTCTGTTCAGGGGCAGCCTCCTCATCAGGCGGAAGCAGCATCCTTGACTTTATGTGTATCAGCGTGGCAGCCATAACAAGAAACTCGCCTGCGATCTCAAGATCGAGTTCCTTCATCATCTCGATGTACTCAAGATAGCGGCTCGTGATAAAAGTGATCGGGATATCATAGATATCGACCTTGTTTTCCCTGATGAGATGCAGCAGGAGGTCGAGCGGGCCTTCAAACGCGGGGAGCTTTATTTTGTACAGTTCATCCATCTGCAAAAAACCTTTTCAGTCCGGATATTTTACCAGATTCTCCTGAAAAATAACCCGTTTGCTTTAAAGTAAAAAGAGTAGTATCCTTAATCATGGCAATGGTCCGCCTTACATGCGTTTCAGTTATTTTCCTGCTGCTCCACGCTGCCGTTTCATCATCTGCAATTTCCCAGTTTTTTGACCGTGACGGGAATGTGGTCCGTTCATGGACCGGCAAAAAAGAGGGCGCAAAACATGCTGCCAGACAGCCTGTTCCCGACGGCATAGAGATGCAGAAAGACATTACCTATGAATATTATCCGGTCTTCGGAAAGACGTTTACGGAGATTGTCGTGTCTGTGGCTGAAAACAGCCCTTTTTCTCCTGACAGAAATCTTCGCCTGCCGTCAAAAATAATATGGCATATCGGCTGGACATACGATTTCTCGTATTCGTATGCACTCGATGAGGACAGCCGGTTTCTGCACATATTTGTTGAACTCCATGACATCACCATTGATTATGACATCACCATTACCCTTCCCGGTCTGCTCGACGACTCTGCCCTGAATCCTGTTGAAAAAACCCTCTGGAAAAATTATTTTTCGCGTGTTTTGCAGCATGAACACGACCATGTCAGGATCATTAGAGACCCTTCATCGCGGGAAACCCTTCTCAAAGGTTTTTCCGACATCAGTTATTTCATTGTCGATTACAGAGAGAATATCGACATAGAAAAAATACTCGAGGCTTCAATCAGGGAAGAGACATCGAAAGCCGGCCGCGAGTGGATAAAAAAGATCAGGGAAAGAAACGATGATTACGACAGGGCTACAGACTACGGGAGAAAGCACGAGATGAGAGACTCTTTTTTTGAGAAGAAATCCTCAGACTGATTTTTTCGTCTGCTGAGAATGTTCTGTTACATACCGGTGAATCGCCTTCGCAGCTTTCCTCCCGGCCCCCATTGCAGATATAACCGTTGCTGAACCGGTCACGATATCCCCGCCTGCAAAGACACCTTTTATGCTGGTCATCCCGGTTTCCTCGTTCACCACAATATATCCGCGCACATTCAGGGCAAGGTCTTTCGTGCTCCTCGGCACGAGCGGATTTGCCTCTGTACCCACCGCCATAATCACAACGTCGGCAGGTATCCTGAATTCAGAGCCCCTGACCGGTACTGCCCTTCTCCTGCCGTCACGTTCCGGCTTTCCAAGTTCCATCCTGATGCATTCAACCGATTCCACCCATCCGTTATCTCCGACGATTCTGACCGGACTGGCAAGGCATTCAAACCTGACCCCTTCTTCTTTTGCATGCGATATCTCTTCCTTGCGTGCAGGCATTTCAGCCTCAGTGCGCCGGTAGACTATTATCCCTTCCTTTGCGCCGAGTCTGAGCGCTGTCCTTACAGAATCCATGGCAACGTTGCCGCCGCCCACGACGACCACCCGTTCGCCCCTGACAACCGGCGTATCATAATCCGGGCTCATGTAGGCATGCATAAGATTGTTGCGGGTCAGAAATTCATTTGAGGAGTAGACGCCGTTAAGATTCTCGCCTTCTATATTCATAAACCTGGGAAAACCGGCGCCGGTGCCGATAAAACAGGCATCAAACTCCTGCATAATCTCATCTATGGTAATCAGTTTCCCTATCACCGCATTCACGACAATCTCCACTCCCATTCTCTTCAGCAGGGCTATCTCGCATTTTACAATCTCTTTCGGGAGCCGGAACTCGGGTATGCCGTAAAACAACACCCCGCCCGGCTCATGGAGGGCCTCAAAGATCGTCACCTTATACCCAAGTTTTGCCAGATCAAAGGCGCAGGTCAGCCCTGCCGGTCCGCTGCCGACAACAGCAATCTTTCTGCCGTTGGGCGCTGCCATCTCAGGCAGTCTGATGGTGCATGTCTGCTTCTCCCAGTCGGCAATGAACCGCTCAAGGCGCCCAATAGCGACCGGTTCATGTTTCTTGCCGAGCAGACACTCTTTCTCACACTGTTCTTCCTGCGGGCAGACCCGGCCGCAGACAGCAGGCAGGAGGTTCTTTTCCTTGACCAGTTCAATGGCCTTCTGGAAATCGCCTTCCCTTATTGCCCTGATAAAACCCGGGATCGGTACATGTACCGGACAGCCCCTGATACAGGCAGGGTCCTTGCACTGCATGCATCGTGCTGCCTCTTCAGCAGCCATCTCAGCCGTATATCCGAGGGCAACCTCCAGGAAGTTCCTTGCGCGCACAGACGGTTGCTGTGAAGGCATTGGGGTCTTGCAGTGGTTGACCTTAGGTTTTCTGCTGGTTTTGTTCATTCTGGTATGCGCTGATTATCCGGATGGCTGAGAGTCACTCACACAATACATGGGAATGCTTTCTTTTCCAGGTCTCGAATGAATCTTTCTCCTGTCTGAGATATTTTTTCTGGCGGTTCATCAGTGTTTCCCAGTCCACTTCGTGACCGTCGAACTCCGGTCCGTCTGCACAGGCAAACATGGTTTTGCCATTGACGGTTACCCGGCAGCCGCCGCACATCCCGGTGCCGTCTACCATGATGGGGTTCAGGCTTACTGTTGTTTTCACGCCAAAAGGCCTTGTTGCAGCGGAGACGCTCTGCATCATTACCGCAGGCCCGACTGCCATGACCAGGTCCGCTCTGTTTTTCCGCAGTTCCGTCTCAAGGGCGTCAGTAACGAGACCTTGCATCCCTCTGCTCCCGTCATTCGTGGTTATGATTACCCGGTCGGCCACTTCGTTGAATTCCGGCTCGTATATCAGCAGATCACTGCTCCTCGCGCCCATAATAACCACGACCTTATTTCCTGCGGCTTTGAAGGCCTTTGCAACCGGATAGAGTGGGGCAATCCCGAATCCTCCGCCAACGAGGATAACCGTGCCAAGTCTTTCGATCTGTGTAGGCTGCCCCAGCGGACCGCAGAGATCAAGGATGTCGTCACCTTCCTGAAGGGCCGACATCTCTGATGTCGTCTTCCCGACAGCCATTACAATCAGGCTGATAGTGCCCTCCAGGGGATTGATGTCCGCTAAAGAAAGGGGGATCCTCTCACCCTGCTCATGCAGGCGGATTATCACAAACTGGCCGGGCTGTGCCCGCCTCGATATGAGCGGAGCCCCGATCTTATAGTAGTACACGTCAGGCGTCCGTATGAGTCTTTTTTCCAGTATTTTAGCCATCTTAATTTATTAACTTATTTTATGAAATTATAACTTATTTTCATTTATTAAGTGAAGGAAACAGCACATAATTTATCATACCGGAGAATGTTTGGAAAAGATAAAATGAGCTTTTCAGGGGAATAAATATTGTTCAGTAGCTGACAGCCATGAGGACAAGAAAGATGACCCCTTTTGCAACTTCGAGCCATCCGATGACATCCAGTTTCACCCGGTACAAAACAAGTGCAAAAACAAGGTTGTCCAGAAGAGGAACGAGTGCAACAAGGGGGGCTCCTGCGGCAAGATAAAAGACAATCGCAAAGGCCGCATAGCCGGCCATCAGGAGCCGTTCTCTTTTCTTTCTGGTAAGCTGGAGCCTGACCTTGAAGACACCGGCAACAAAAAAGACAGCCACAGAGGCAAAAAGAAGCGGGTCAATCTCCTGCGTTGCTGATAACTTTGCAATCAGCGCTGAGAAAGACAACAGGACAAAACCTGATATCTCGGTCAGGATGTTATGCTCCCCTGCTGTTTTAAGAAGAACAAGGTACACAAGCGGCACCGATGCATACGGCAGGAGTTTGATAGTGTCCTTTCCGAGAACCGGCATCATCAGCGCTGTCGCAATCAACACCTGCACAAAAAACCATAGCTTATGATTATTTTCCATCTTCTGTGTCTGTCTTATCCAGAGCATAAGCGCCTGTTTTGAATTTATGTAGAGGGAGATTGCGGCGAGGGCAATTATAACATGCGGACTGAAACCTCCGCTCACGATGAGACCAATCAGGAAAGAGAGCAGCATAACGCCCCATGAGCCATACTCTTTAAGGAGATATTTTTTCATCTCATCCCCATTGTTGCATAAAAGGACCGCTTCGTGAATGACCTGAATCATATATTTGTTCGGAAAATAATCATTTCTCAGACATTCACGGACAACAGCTTTTTATTCGTCTGCTGAGAAAAAGATCATGGCTATTAACTTTTTATTCGATATAGCCTATAATGCTTATAAACACACCAAAAAGGAGGGGGTTATGGCAAAGGCAAAAAAGGTAAAACAACTGAGCTTCGGGATGGCGGACAAGCCCGGTCAGCTCGCGGTAGTCACCACTGCAATTGCAGCTGCAAAAACAAACATCACTTCATCATGCGCATACGGAATGGAAGGCAAGGCGTTCTTCATGCTCGTGACTGACGGCAATGCAAAGGCAAAAAAGGCGCTTGCCAAGCTTGGCATTAAGGCCGGTGAGGAGGACGTATTTGCTGTTGAAATGCAGAATAAGGCCGGTGAACTTCAAAAGGTTGCTGCAAAGCTTGCAGATGCAGGCATCAACATCAACTACATGTACGGCACCACCGGGACAGGGAAATCAGCGGTCTGCATCTTTTCCTCATCCGACGACAAGAAAGCAATAAAAGTGCTGAACAAGTAGCGTCAGCCGGATTCCGGACAGGTGGTACAGTTTCTATCCTTACACCGGATTGTAACGCCCGTCCGGCATTGTTTGAGTTACTCATACCTGAGCGCCTCTATGGGATTGAGAAGCGATGCCTTGTACGCTGGGTAGAACCCGAAGAATATTCCAATCAGTCCTGAAAAGCCAAAGGCAAGGAAAACAGACAGAGGGGTAATGATCGTCGGCCATCCGGCAAAGGCTGATACAAGTTCCGACCCTGATATCCCGGCTGCTATCCCGGCAAGGCCGCCTATCAGCGACAGCATAAGCGCTTCGATAATAAACTGGAGCCGTATATCCCAGGTCTTTGCACCGACCGCCATCCGTATCCCTATCTCCCGCGTCCTCTCAGTAACCGATACAAGCATAATGTTCATTATGCCGATTCCACCGACAACGAGAGAGACCGAGGCTATGGCACCGAGCAGAATGGTCATGACCCTTGAGGACTGCTCTGCTGTCTGCATGATCTGGGTCAGGTTCCTCACGGTAAAGTCGTTCTCCTGTCTCGGACCGATTCTATGCCTCTGCCTGAGCAGGGCATTAATCTGTTTTTCGGCAATGGCAAGGTCATCAGTGTTTCGTGCCTTCACCATGATGGTCCTGACCATGCCCGGGAACGTAGTGCCGAACAGCTTTTTCTGGGCAGTGGTCACCGGGACATAGATCACGTCATCCTGGTCCTGGCCGTTCGGCGACTGCCCTTTTGCTGAAAGCACGCCGATAACCGTAAAAGGAACCTTTTTTATCCTGATGATCTGTCCGATCGGATCAAGGTCTCCGAAAAGATTGTCAACTACGGTCTGGCCGAGCAGGCATACCTTGGTAGCGCTCTTGACGTCCTGCTGCGTAAAAGGCCGGCCGGCCGAAAGCGACCAGTCTCTCACATCGAGCATGGCCGGTGTTGTTCCGGTGATCCCGGTCGACCAGTTCATCTGGCGGAAGACAACCTGTGCTACCCCATTGAGCACAGGGGCAGCAGCCTCAACCGTGGAACTTTCCCGCAGAATAGCCTGAGCATCCCCCATGGAAAGGGTCGATTGTGTTCCCGCTCCCATCCTGACGCCGCCGGCTGTCGTCGCACCCGGAAGGACGATGAGGAGATTGCTTCCTATGCTCGATATCTGCTGGGCTATCCTCATGCTTGCACCGGTACCGACGGCAAGCATTGTTATGACTGCGCCGACGCCGATGATAATGCCGAGCATGGTAAGGGCAGAACGCATCTTGTTGACCCGCAGGGCCCTGACCGATATCCGAAAGGTTGACGGCAGATTGATCATGCGGTCTTCATCCCTTCGTCGCTCGTAATGCATCCGTCAAGGAATCTGATGATGCGCCTGCTGTAGGAGGCGATATCGTTTTCATGGGTGATCAGGATAACCGTAATATTGGATTCTGTGTTGAGCCTGACAAACAGTCCCATGATCTCAGCGCTTGTTTTTGAGTCAAGGTTTCCGGTCGGCTCGTCCGCAAGGATAATCGGCGCGTTGTTCACAAGCGCCCGTGCAATCGCAACCCTCTGCTGCTGCCCCCCCGAAAGCTGGTTGGGATGGTGGTGCTCCCTGCCTTCGAGTCCGACCGTTTGGAGGGCCGACATTGCCCTGTCCCGTCTTTCTTTTGAAGACAGCCCGTTATAAAGCAGGGGGAGTTCCACGTTCTCAAGGGCAGATGTCCTGGGCAGAAGGTTAAACCCCTGGAACACAAAACCGATCTTTCTGTTTCTGATCTCTGCAAGTTCATCCCTGCTCAGCCCGCTGACATCAGTGCCGTCGAGGAGGTAGCGGCCGCCGGTCGGTGTGTCCAGGCATCCGAGGATATTCATAAAGGTCGATTTCCCTGACCCTGAAGGGCCCATGATAGAGATGAATTCCCCGTTCTCTATGGTGGTGGTCAGACTGCAGAGAGCCTTCAGGTCAATCTCGCCGAGCCTGTAGACCTTGGTAAGGTCCTGAACTTCAATAAGCGGCATATCAGAACATCCTTGGTGAAGGAGGCCGCCTGTCGATTGTTTTCGTTATGGATTCAACGATGACTTCCTGTCCTTCCTTGAGTTCCCCGGAAGCCAGTTCCGTATGGTTTCCGTCGCTGATCCCTGTGGTAATGCTGATGCGCCTTGGACTGCCTTTCTCTGCAATCCAGACGGCCTCGCCTTTTTTCCCGGCTGCTTCTTTGCCTTTGTCAGGAGGCCTGAACCTGAGCGCAGCATTCGGGATCTTCAGCACATCCCTGCTGGTCGATATGATTATCGAGACATTCGCGGTCAGCCCGGGCTTCAGCAGCAGGTCAGGGTTGTCGACCTTTATCACCGCGTCATAGGTAACAACATTCTGCACGGTTATGGGCGCGTTTCTTACCTGCCACACCTCGCCCCTGAAGGTAACGTCGGGATAGGCGTCAACGGTAAATTCAACCTCCTGCCCCTTCCTGACCCGCCCGATATCAGCCTCATCCACATTCGTGTTGATCTGCATCTTTGTCAGGTCCTGGGCTATGGTAAAAAGAGTGGGCGTCTGGAAACTCGCAGCAACCGTCTGGCCAACATCCACGTTCCTTGAGATCACTACACCGTCAACAGGGGAGATGATCCGGGTATATTTCAGGTTGGTCTCTGCAAGTTTGAGCGAGGCATCTGCCTGTGCAATCTGGCCCCCCGATGCCTTCACCTGCGCCTTTTCTGCCTCATATCTCGTTTCAGAAGAATCCAGATCGCTCCGGGCAATCAGGTTCTTCTCAAAGAGGGTCCTGTTCCGTTCCATGGTCCTTTTTGCATCTGCAAGGTTTGCCTCTGCCCGCTGCAGGTTTGCCTCTGCAGAAAGCAGGTTTGCCTTTGCCTGCTGAACCTGAGCCTCGAATGCAGAAGGGTCTATCTGTGCAATAAGCTGTCCCTGCTTCACCGGGGAGTTATAGTCAACATGGATCTGCTTTATGGTGCCAGAAACCTGTGTGCCGACAAGCACCGTGGTCACTGCATTTACCGTCCCGGTAGCCATAACAGCCTTTACGATATCACCGCGGACCACCTTGTCTGTCCTGAACTTTATATCATTCTCTTTGTCCCTGAACAGAAAAAACATCCCGGCCGAAAGCAGGACCATCACCACAGCAATAACCGCAACAAGTTTCTTTTTCATCGTATACCCACCGCCTTTTCAAGACTTGCAACCGCGACCTTATAATCATAGAGCGCTTCTGTATAGCTGTTCCGGGCATTGGTATAGGCAACCTGGGC
>JBBIUL010000035.1:0-12322 GCA_037440265.1 Nitrospira sp.
GAGAACGCCAGCCGGACCTTCTCTGCAATATCGTCCTCAATGCTTGAAGTATGCACCTTGCCTTTGACGCCGATCTTTGCAAGCTCAGCCAGCACTTCTTTGCTCTGCCTGTTCAGTTGCTTTGCCAATTCAAAAATTCTTATCTTGGACATGTATTCCCGGCCTTTTCCTGTTCTCTTATTTTTCGATTGTCACTGCAGGGATTGCTGCAATGTGTTGTAACATTAATTCTAAAATGTTATCATAAAAAACGTTTTTAATGCAATTCTGAAAGGAGGAACTGAACTTGGCAAGTTGCATTGCATGCGGAAAAAAGAAAACCATCGGCAATAATGTAAGCCATGCGAACAACAAGACAAAGAGACAGCTCAGGCCGAACCTGCAAAGGACAAAGATAGTGACTGCCCATGGAACAAAACGGTCTTATGTCTGCACCAGATGCCTGCGCTCCGGAACCGTAAAGAAAGTTGTCTGAATGTATAAAGCCGGCTCCCTCCTTGCCCCTATTCTGAAAAACCTCGGGATCGAAGAGAATGTCAGGCTTGCACAGATAAAAGACAGCTGGAATGATCTTTTCAGCAAGCCGCTTTCCACGCATATGTCCCCTTCAAAGCTGACTGAAGCCGAGCTGCTAATAAACGTTGATTCGCCTATATGGATGCAGCAGCTCAGCTTCTGCAAAAAAGATATTATCGGCAAACTGGATGCATACGGGGTAAAAAACGTCCGATTCAGGATTGGGAAGGTTTTGCACAAAAAGCAGCCTCTCCGGGCCAGAAAAAAGAACGCTGCACTTTCCGCCGAGGAACATCTGTTCATGGAAGAAGTGCTCTCGTCCGTTGACGATGAACAGCTGAAGGCATCCATTAAAAAGGCGCTGTCAAAATCCCTCTCGTCAGGGAGCCCCCGCAGCTAAATCAGCCGGAGCACACCCGGCGCTGGTAACCTGCCGGGAAAAAACGCAAAACCTATTTTCAAAAGCATGTGTCTGCTAAGCAGATTCTGCCTGCTTTTCGTAGATCAGGATGGGTTTTTCCTTTTTGTTGACCGTCTCGTCAGTAATCAGGCACTCCTTTATGCCTTTCTGTGATGGGATTTCATACATCACATCCAGCATGATCTCTTCAAGGATTGCCCTGAGCCCCCGCGCCCCTGATTTCCGTTTCAGGGCCTTCTTCGCAATTGCTGACAGGGCACTGTCAGTAAACTTAAGCCTCACGTTGTCGAAGGAAAGCAGCTTCTGAAACTGTTTTGTCAGTGCGTTCTTGGGCTCAACGAGAATAGTTATCAGTGATGCTTCATCAAGCTCATCGAGCGTTGCAACGACCGGCAGTCTGCCCACAAACTCCGGAATAAGACCGTACTTTATAAGGTCCTGCGGCTCGGTCATGGAGAGCACATCGGAGAGTTTCTTCTCGCTCTTACCCACAACATTGACGCCGAAGCCGACAGTCTTTTTCCCTATCCGCTGTTCCAGGATGGATTCTATCCCGATAAATGCCCCCCCGCAGATGAAAAGGATATTGGTAGTATCGATCTGTATGAAATCCTGCTGAGGATGTTTTCGTCCTCCCTGAGGCGGGATATTGGCAACGGTCCCTTCTATGATCTTGAGCAGCGCCTGCTGCACTCCTTCACCGGAAACATCTCTTGTAATCGAAGGATTGTCTGACTTCCTGCTTATCTTGTCGATCTCATCTATATACACGATGCCCCGCTGGGCCTTTTCAACATCATATTCAGCAGCCTGCAGCAGCTTCAATATGATGTTTTCAACATCCTCGCCGACATAGCCGGCCTCGGTGAGGGTCGTTGCGTCCGCAATGGTGAAAGGGACGTCAAGAATTCTGGCAAGGGTCTGGGCAAGCAGGGTCTTTCCGGTCCCGGTCGGCCCGATAATGAGGATATTGCTCTTCTGCAGTTCCACGTCAGATTCGGCAGGGCTGTATATTCTTTTATAATGGTTATGAACAGCCACGGACAGAATCCTCTTTGCCTTTTCCTGTCCTACCACATAGTCATTGAGAATAGAATGTATTTCCTTGGGAGTCGGAAGCTTGGGCAGCGAATCCCCGGCAGCCCCTATATACAGTTCATCTGCAATGATCTCATTGCAGAGTTCGATGCATTCGTTGCAGATATATACAGTCGGCCCTGCAATAAGCTTCTTGACCTCTTCCTGTCCCTTCCCGCAGAAGGAGCATTTTAATGCTTCTTCATCTTTTCTTGCCATTTAATCCTCCACAATAAGTATAACAACCGGCCATGCTCACATGCCGGCTTTCGGTATCAGCCGTTCACTGCCTGCTTTTTCTTCATCGAATAGATTACTTCGTCCACAATACCGTAATTCTTTGCCTCTTCCCCGGACATGAAGAAGTCCCGGTCAGTGTCAGCCTGTATCTTTTCAAGAGACTGCCCGGTATGAAACGCAATGATCCGGTTGAGGGTATCTTTGAGCCTCAGGATCTCCCGTGCATGTATCTCAATGTCAGTAGCCTGCCCCTGAAACCCGCCCATAGGCTGGTGGAGCATGATCCTTGAATGAGGCAGGGCAAACCGCTTTCCTTTTGTCCCGGCAGAAAGGAGCAGCGCTCCCATGCTTGCTGCCTGGCCTATGCAGTAGGTGCAGATATCAGGTTTTACATACTGCATGGTGTCGTATATCGCAAGCCCTGATGAGACAATCCCTCCGGGTGAATTCACATAGATATGTATCTCTTTTTCAGGGTCCTCTGTCTGGAGGAAAAGTATCTGTGCAATGACCGTATTTGCAACAATATCATCTATCGCGGTGCCAAGGAATATAATCCGGTCCTTGAGCAGCCTGGAATATATGTCATAGGCACGTTCTGACCTGCCGGTCTGTTCAATGACAATGGGTATAACGCTCATGTTTGTTCTCCTTCGGTAAATTCAGCCTTTGACAGGACAAGGTCAAGGACTTTTTCATCCCGTATCGTATTCCTGAAATTATCCAGGGACCCGTCTTTTGTGACAAAAAGGTTGATCACGGCTTCAGGTGTTGTCTGGAAATGCCTTGCAAGGAGGGCAATCCTCGTCTTCATCTCCTCTTCAGTAACAGTGATCCCCTCTTTTTCTGCTATCATCTCCAGCAGGATCGATGCCTTCACATTGCTGACCGCCTTTGGCCTGAGCCGTTCGGCAACTGCAGCAGCATCCTCAGTCTCTGAAGCAGAGGGGCTGTCTGCATCCTTTATCAACTCCTGTGTCTTCTTGCTCGAATACTTCTCATGCACGACCAGATTCTCAAGCTCTTTTTCAAGAAGGCTTTCAGGCACATCAAACTCATAAGACGAAACCAGCGTGTCGAGCAGCGTGTTCTTCTGTTCTTTTGCTGTCTTTTCTTTTTTTGCCTTGAGTATCCCCTCCCTGACCTTCTCCTTGAGCGCCTCAAGCGTATCGTGTCCGAAATCCTTTGCAAAATCGTCGTCAACTGCGGGAAGGTTCTTCTGCTTCACCTCTTTTATGGTTATCCTTAAGATGTCCCCTTTATTGTCTTCTTTTACCTCGTTTCCTTCGAATGACGGGAGCGGAATCTCAACCGTGTCCCCCTTTTTCTTCCCCAACAGACCGTCAAGCAGGCCTTTGGGGGCCATGTTGTTGCCGAGGTTCATGACCTGGTCCTTTGCTGAGGAAATTTCCTTCTGGCCGGACGGGTCGAGCTTCACATAGTCTATAACAATAAGATCATCATCGCGTATCTCCCTGTCTACAACTTCGAACACCGCCCGTTCCTGCTGAAGGCCTTGGACCGTATCTTCAATTTCCTTGTCTTCGACAACAGGATTGACAGCACCCACCTTCAGTCCGGCATAATTGAGCCCGCTTACATCTGGCCTCACCTCCACGGTCAGGGAAAAGGCAAGCGGTTCATGTTTCTTTATGTCAAGATTGCTCTCGAACTTCGGCAGGGTAACCGGCACCAGTTCAGCGTCCTTTAAAGCCTTTGAATAGTATTCAGGGACCAGACGATCGATAATATCAGCCTTTATGTCGTTTCCGAATTTTTTCTCTATCATGCTCTCAGGCGCCTTGCCGGGCCTGAACCCGGGTATCCTTGCCCTCTGTCTGACGTTATCAAGTGACGCCCGGAATTCTTTTTCTATGATTTCTACCGGAATCTCAATCGTAAGCCGTTTTTTTGTATTGCTTATATTCTCAACGGTTGCGCTCAAATCTCCCTCCTTGATGGTTTATTTAATGTAAAATAATACCGTAAGTTTAGTCAATTTTAGGTATAATCACACGCATGAACATCTATCTTATCGACGGCAATTCATACGTATACCGCGCCTTCTATGCCATAAAAGGGCTTACGAACTCGAAGGGCTTTCCGACCAATGCGATTTACGGGTTCACCAACATGATCCTGAAAATCATCAGGGAAAAGAAACCCGACGGGATTGCCGTAGCCTTTGACACCCCTGAACTGACAGAGCGCCACCGGATCTTCAGGGATTACAAGGCAAACCGTCCTGAGACACCGTCTGACCTTGTAATGCAGCTCCCTTTCATAAGGCAGGTAATAACCGGTTTTAATATCAGGATATTTGAAATGCCGGGGTATGAGGCAGATGATATCATCGGAACGATCGCAAAAAAGACTTCCGGAAAAAATATTAATGTATATATCGTCACAGCAGACAAGGACATGCTCCAGCTCGTGGATGAGCATGTAAAAATCTATGACCCGGTCAAGGACAGGATACTCGACGCAGAATACGTAAAAGAAAAATTCGGCGTCGGCCCTGAAAGGGTCACTGAATTCATGGCGCTTACCGGCGATGCAACGGACAATATCCCCGGGATTAAGGGCGTGGGAGAAAAGACCGCCCGGGAACTGCTCACCGAGGCTGCGAGCCTGGATGAACTGCTTCAGCACCCGGACAGGATAAAAAAGCAGAAACTCCGGACAATGATCTCAGAGCAAAAAGACATTGTCAGGCTGAGCCAAAAGCTGGCGACCATCGACACTGAGGTGCCCGCAGAGATTGACCTTGATGATTTCGCCGTCAGGGAGCCTGACTGGCTTTCACTCCTGCCCCTTTTCAGGGAGTTTGAGTTCGTTTCACTCATGAAACTGGCGCCTCCCGGGGTTCAGTCCGAAAGACAGCATGACACCATTGATACGATCGATGCACTAAGGGAATTTGTTTCTACCGTGAGGAATGATTTTGCGTTTGATTCAGAAGCTACCGGCATAAATCCCCTGACAGACAGCCTCGTTGGGATTGCCATGTGCATTGACAAGACAAGGGCCTGCTATATCCCTGTTGCACATGATGCTTTGCCGGGCCAGGCCGCAAAACAGGCGGATAAAGCAGATGTGCTCGAAACCCTTTCACCGCTCTTCAGCAACAGTGAGATTGCGAAAACAGGTCATAACCTCAAGTATGACATTATGCTCCTCGGACAGGAAGGCATAGATGTCAAAGGGCTCCTTTATGACACAATGATAGCAGCATACCTCCTGAATCCGAACAAGGCAAATCACAGCCTCGATGAGGTCTCGCTCGAGTATCTTTCAAAAAGGAAAAAGTCTTTTGTCGAGGTGCTTAAAAAGAGAAAGACCTTTGCAGAAGTGCCGGTTGATGAGGCTGCCCCCTATGCTGCCGAAGACGCTGCACTCAGCTATGAACTGAAAGAGGTGCTTTTCAGAAAACTTCACGAAAACAGACTTGCAGGCATCTATTCAGAGATAGAAATGCCGCTCATCAATGTGCTCATTGATATGGAAAAAGCCGGGATCAGGATTGATGCTGAACTGCTGAACCATTTGTCAGTAACCCTCACTACAGAAATAGAGAGCATCCAGAAACGGATCTATTTCCTCGCGGGAAGAGAATTTAACATCAACTCGCCGAAGCAGCTTGCAGGGATACTCTTCCATGACCTTGGACTGAGTCCGTTAAAGAAGACAAAGACCGGATTTTCAACAGGTATGGATGTGCTTGAAGAACTTGCCGGACTGCATGACCTGCCGCGGGAAATACTCGACTACCGGAGCCTGAACAAGCTCAAGACAACTTATCTCGATGTGCTGCCTGCATTGGTAAACCCGAATACAGGGAGGGTGCACACTTCCTTCAACCAGACCGTAACCGCAACAGGAAGACTCAGCAGCACCAATCCGAACCTGCAGAACATACCGGTAAAAGGTGAGTGGGGAAAACGGATCAGGGAGGCATTCATTGCTGAAGAAGGCAACCTGCTGATCTCAGCGGATTATTCTCAGGTCGAGCTTAGGATACTGGCGCACCTTAGCAATGATAAAGGGCTAATGACCGCCTTTCGGGACGGCCTTGATATCCATACCCGCACCGCATCCGAGCTTTATGGGGTCCCTTTTGACAGCGTGACACAAGAGATGCGCAGGGCAGCCAAGACGGTAAACTTCGGGGTCATCTACGGCATATCAGCGTTTGGCCTTTCAGAAACGCTGAAGATTGAAAGAAAAGATGCTGAGAAGTATATAAAACAGTATTTTGACCGGCACCCGGGGGTTAGGGATTATACTGCCGGTGTCATTGCAGAGGCAAAAGAAAAAGGTTTTGTTACAACGATCATGGGAAGGACGAGGCCAGTCCCTGAGCTGAAAAGCCAGAACAGGAGCATCAGGCAGCAGGGCGAGCGGCTTGCGGTAAATTCCCCGATTCAGGGGTCTGCCGCAGATATCATCAAGGTCGCAATGATCACTATCAGCAGAAGGCTTACGAAAGACAATCTCCATGCCCGCATGATACTGCAGGTACATGATGAACTGCTCTTTGAACTCCCTGAGTCTGAGCTCGACGCTGTCAGCAGAATGGTAAAAGAAGAAATGGAAGGAGCCGTTGCCCTTTCGGTGCCGCTCAAGGTAGACATCGGATCCGGAAAAAACTGGGCAGAGGCCCACTGAGAAACCAAAAAATGCTATAAACATTCTCCTGTTTTTGATAGAATAGTGATCGAGGGGGGTATTATGAAAACCAAAACAGCAAAAGGCAGCCCGAAAAAAACAGAGAAGGTCTCAAAACCACAGAAAAAGTCTCTCGGCACTCCTCTCCGAAAAACGTCTGCTGCCTCAGCAGCGAAAACAAAGACTTCAACTGCAAAAACGAAGAAGAAGGTTTCTGCAGAAAAGAAAAAGATTGCTCCAAAGCCGAAAAAAACATTAACATCAAATAAGAAGCCTGCTCTCAAGACATCAGAAAAAACAACCAAACCTGTCAAAACAACAGTCAAAAAACCGGCAATTAAAACTGCCCCTGCTAAGGGATCACAGAAAACGAAAAAGCCTGTGGCTCCTCCCAAAAAGACTGCAGCAAAAACCGCTGAGTCAAAGCCACGAAAATCTGCTGTAAAATCTGTTTCTGCAAAAGAAAGCACAGCGAAGAAGAAAAAATCTGCAAAGATCGAGGCACCCGGGACAACCGGCAAAAAGGCTGGTGTAAAGACCCCTGCTCCTAAAATAAAACCTGCTGCAAAAAAACCTGAGGCTACAGCAGAGAAGACCAAAAAAATTACTGTCAAGCCTTCAAAGCAGAGGCCTGCCCAGGAAAAACCTGCGGTCAAAACGCCTGTGCCAAAAACCCTCAGGGCTGTCAGAAAGCCTGCGTTGCCGACTAAAACAAAAAAAGAAACAGAGATAAGACCGGCAAAACCTTTGGTCAAAACAGAAATACCGGCACCGGCTAAAGCAACAGCTAAGACACCGGCAAAGAAAGAACCTGAAGTGACCGGCAAGGCGGTCAAAGAAAAGGCGATCACTCAAAAGATACCTTCGTTGCCGGCTAAGACGCCAAAACAGGTTGCCGTGCCTGAAAAGAAACTGCCGCTCCCGGAGACCGCTCCGTCCAAACAGGCAAGGGCTGCCAGAACCGCTCTGAAGATTTTCCTTCCAAGCGATGAGCTTTCTGCAGAGATTGTCCAGGAAATCGTATACCCGGAACTTCCCGAGGAATACGGAGAGAATGAACTGTTCATCATGGTCGTTGACCCGAATATCCTCTTCATCAGCTGGGAAATCAGGCGGGAGGACGCTGCCGGATTTGGGCAGGCACTCAATCTGAGGATATACGACATAACCGGCGTTGCCTTCGACGGCTCGAATGCTCACAGCTTCGTTGATCTCCCGATAGAAGACAGAATAGGGAGCAACTTTTTCAGGCTGGAGTATCAGGGAAAAGAGCTGAACGTTGAGGTCGGGATAATTACCGGAGAGGGTTTGTTCAGACCGATTATGCGGTCGAACAAGGTTTCAATGCCGGTCCTTACCGTTACCGATGAACTGGGAATTGCAGAAAAACTGTCACATGCAGGAATCCCTGTTGGCTACTGACACCCCGGACATGCGCAGATTCCTCAGTGTAATATCAGTGCTCACGATGACTCTTTTCTTTGGCTGCTCTGCAATATCATCCTCAAACCTTTCAAGAGAAAAAGAAGCCGAATCCATGGAATACATTGAGGCCGGAGGCAAATATTATCAGGACGGCAAATATCTGCAGGCTGTTTCGGCTTACAAAATTGCTGCTGATATCATGCCGGGGAACTTCTATGCGCATTACAACCTGGGCATTACCTATGAGAGACTGCAGATGTATGATGATGCTGTATCCTCATACAAAAAGGCACTGGCAATAAAGCCTGATGAATTCCTCGTCTTTTATAACCTTGGGGTCGTTCACAGCAAAACAGGAAAACTCCCGGAAGCGGTTGATGCATTCAAGCAGGCAGTACAGATCAGCCCTGAATATACTGAGGCTCACTATGGCATCGGCTGGGCATATGCAGAAATGGGGCAGTACCAGGATGCGGTCCAGGCATATAAAAAAGCGGTAAAGATCGACCCTTACCTTGCAAAGGCGCATACGGCACTGGGCCGGGTTTATGTAATCACCGGTGACAAAAAATCGGCGCTGAAGCAATATGAGATACTTCAGGGCCTTGACCCTGTCAGGGCCGGAAACCTTCTCGACACTATCAACAAGGGAAACTAAGTTCCTTCTTCCTGTCAGACCAGGAAATTACCAGCTCCCGGCGCTCCTGAAAACACATTTCCTGTGCATCGTGGTCTCTGAGCAGGTTTTGCACCATCCTGCAATGCCATGGTGGCAGAGGGCAAAGTCATATTTCAGCGGATCTTCAGGATCGATTTTCTTCAGCGACTCGGTAATCTCAACCGCTGTCTTCCAGTCCTGTGATTTTCGTGAAGTAAGGCCAAGGCATCTCGATATCCGCGCAATATGGGTATCAAGCGGGATAACCAGCCGGTCCGCAGGAATCCCCTTCCATATCCCGAAGTCGATGTCTCTGCTGCGTATCATCCATCTGAGGAACAGATTCATCCTTTTACAGGCACTCCCGCTGTCAGGCCTGCCTACCGGACAGGCAGGCATCGGGAAAAACTGCAGCAGCCCCGGAGGCCTTATATTGCTTCCGTACACCGGTGATGTATCTATTGACAGGAAAGAACCAACAAACCCTGCAAGGCCTTGCCCTATGTTTCTGTCGTCGCTGCGGTAAAAACTCCTGAAGCAGTGTTCCAATGATCCATGTCTGCGGACTATTTTATGGATAAGATAGAGCAGGCAGACAATATCGTCGTTTTCATTAAACCGGTACTTTATGCCGGCAAAGAGCCTTCTCTGCCTCCTGAGATTAAATTCCATAAGGAAATCTCCGGGGCTATGCCCCATAATCGAAAGGATCCTCCCAATGATTTGCCCGAAAAGGTCCACCCTGCCATATGCAAGGCAGGAAGCTATAAAACTGGAGGTTTCGATATCAAGAGCATTTCTGTAACGGTGAGGAAATAATATCGGATCATGCTGCATTCTGCCCTGGAAATCATATTCTTTGTAGTATTTGTCAAGAATACGCTTAAGTCTCAACATATATTTTTCAGCAACAACCGGATTGCAAATTAAGCCCCGTTCTGTCTTTCATGTATCTTAGCATGGATGCATTAACCGAAGATGGTCTTTAGACTGCCTGACCTGCTCTGTTACAAACCAACCTTGGTCAAAACGCCATGAAGCTTTCTGGTCGGGAATTTATAGAACTGTATAAAAGTAGGGGTGTTTCTTTTAATAAAATAGAAAGCCTTCCACACAGGGTTGTTGGTCGCTATCTCTTCGACACCGTAAAATACCGTTCTTTCTTCAATTTCAGCTTCCCGCAAAATCTCCTCTATATCGACGACTTCCATATATCCCATCTGGATCTCAAATACCCTGATGCCTTTTGTCACGTCTTCCTTGAAAAACCCTATGACCCCGAACGGATCGTCCCTCTTGATGATGGAAACAAAAATATTATCCTTGTAGATGATGCCGTGAAAGAACATCGTCTGCGTAATATAGAACGGTATCTCCTTCACGTCCCGTATCAGGAAGAGCGCCGTCCCCGGGATCTTCTCTGTCGTCTCATAGACCCTGTTGAACTTGTGGAGGAACTCCTCAAGAGGCATGAAGTCCATCATGCGGTAAAGCCGTTTCTGCCCTTTTGTGTAGAGCACGATAACGGCAAGCGGCACCGATGCAAGGACAATAGACCAGTAGCCGCCGTGCGGTATCTTATGGAAATTGGAAAAAAGATAAACAGCATCAACAAGCGCAATAAAGACAGAAAGGGCAGAAAGCAGGGGTTTCTTCTTCAGGGAAAATATCCACGCCATCATCACGGCCGTAATCACCATAGTCCCGGTAACAGCAAGCCCGTAGGCAGCGGCAAGTTTGTGAGATGCCTTGAACTCATACATAATAAACAGAACGGCTATAAGCATGCCCCAGTTGACCGAAGGGATATATATCTGTGATTTCCTCTCTATTGAGGTATAATCAACCTTGAACATCGGCATCATCCTTGTAGTGATCCCCTGGTATACCAGTGAAAACATGGCGCTTATCATGGCCTGCGATGCAATGATGGTCGCCAGGACGCTCAGGATAAGAAACGGGATATATAATATCCTTGCGTAATGGAACACCATCTCGAAAAGGACATTCTTGGCTTCTGGATGGGTGAGCAGGAATGCGCCCTGTCCAAGGTAGTTCAGGATGAGCACTGAAAAGACCCCTATCCAGGCCCGTCTTATGGGCTTTGCGCCAAGGTGTCCCATGTCCGCGTATAAAGCTTCGCCCCCTGTTGCACACAGTATTATCTCGCCGAGTGCGATAAACCCGATAAACCCGTTATGCAGCAGGAAGTTTATGCCCCAGTACGGATTCAGCGCCTTCAGCACCTCAGGCGCCTCACTGATAGCGGTTATTCCGACAAGCAGGAGCGACAGAAACCATATGCCGGTAATCGGGCCGAACGCGCCTGACACTTTTTCTGTTCCCCTGCTCTGGATTGAAAAGAGACCGATGGCAATCGCCGATGCGATCAGGACAATGGTCGTCCCTGACATGTCCTCCATCCCGGGGATCAGAACAATACCTTCCACAGCACTCAGGATACTGATTGCAGGGGTCAGGACGCCGTCGCCCATGAGGAGTGAAACGCCTATGAATGAAAGGATGGTTATAAAGGCCGAGCTCTTTTTGGATTTAAGCAGCGAGGCCAATATCTCCTTCAGAACAACGGTGCCGCCCTCGCCCCTTCTGCTGAGTGTCATGGCCATAAGGACATATTGAAGAGAGACGAGGATCGTCATCGTCCACATGATCAGGGACATAACTCCCATGATATTTTCGGGAGTAGGCTTCATCAGGAGGAAAACCACAGTAACGGTATATATTGGGCTCGTTCCGATGTCTCCGAAAACGAGGCCAAGCGATTTTATGATCCCTTTTACCGGGTTTTCTTTATCAATCATTTTGTCCTTCGATGATTTCGAGCAGAAAAGGCTCTAAAAGATACATTGAATCTTTCAATGTCGTTGCGCAGAGGTCCTCCCATAAGCCTGCGGGGTTAGCTGCCGGGCTCGGACATGGAAGTGTCCTATCCTTAAAGGAATACGCCCCATAGAGTGGGTCCCCCGCATCCTGACCTGTCAGGATTTCGGCTCTCTATGTGAAAATAATATGCCTCTGTGTTTTTTTTGTCAAGAACCTGTACGCAACGGGAGAGTGGGATTTCTTACACTATTCTGTTTGCTGACCGGACAGTTGGCTATTCTATTTCTTTTTATTCCTGCTGCGCTGCTTTTTGATGACCTTTTCATCGCATGGGAGATTCTTATGTACCAGTCTCTTCTTCCGCCTGCAGTAAAGGGCAACAAAGGTCCTGCAGCTGCGGGAGCCGTCTACCGAATCACTTTCAGGAAATCCTGCATATGTGCATTCGAGGTCGCAAAATTTCATTGCACATT
>JBBIUL010000036.1:0-12250 GCA_037440265.1 Nitrospira sp.
AGACCTTCACCGGTCCCCTCACCTGCATCTCCTCTTTGAGTATGCCTGCTGCACGCTGGGACATGTTTTTGAAGATCTTCTCCTTGAGCGCATCAGATGCCGTCTTCAGCGCAAGCGACAGGTCTTCCGAACTGACTTCTTTCAGGATTGTCTGTATGCCCCTGTCGTCAACATTGACAAGGTCGTCAAACATAAACATGAGGTTCCTGATCGAATCAGCAAGCAGATTATTATGCTCCTCGATCTTGCCGATCACCTCCTGTTCTGTATTCCTGTCGCATCTATTGAGTATCTCTGCAATTGTCTTTGCCCCGCCGACTTTTTTCCCCTTGTCCCTGCTCACGTCAAGCTGTCCCCTGAGGACATCCTGCAGCGCTTCGAGCGCACATTCAGGGATGCGCTCGGTTGTGGCGACCCGCATGGCGACCTCTGATTTTATCTCCTCAGGGAGCGCAGACAGGACTTCAGCAGCCTTTGCCGGCTGGAGCAGACAGATGACGAGCGCTACGGTCTGGGGATGCTCCGAGGCGATCAATTCCGACAGGGTTTTGGCATCGGCTGTGTTCAGCAGGTCGAGCGGATTCCCCCGCGCAGCCATCTCAAGCACTTTCGTTGCCCGTTCCTCTCCAAGCCCCCTGGAAAGGACATTTCTCACAAATTCCTGACCGCCCAGTACCATGCTTCCCTGTGAAATCCTTCCCGAGGCGTCTCTCAGCACCTCTCCGAGGGTATCGCGCTGGACGGTTTTAACCCTGTTCATATACATGGTTATCTTCCCGATTTCCGCCACATCCAGTCCCTTCAGGACCTCAGCAGCATTTTCCTCATTCAGCATGGTGAGAAAAATGGCCGCCTTTTCATACCCGTTCATCGGCATCTATTTCTCCTCGATCCATGTCCTGATCAGGTTCGTTGCCTCGGCAGGGTTTTTCCTCGCCCACTCGATAACCCGCTCCTTGTCAGGCAGTTCAGACGCTGCTATGGCCCTCTCGAGTTCTGCAACGCTCTGCGGCAGGGCAAGCCTTGTGGACGGCACCCCTGCTGCCGGTGATGCAAGTATCTTCATGAGCGGCCGCACCACAAACAGGAACAGCAGTGCTATTGCAATGAGCGGCACAAGGAATTTCAGGACGGTGATCACCACCGGCATGATATCGGTCTTCTCCCCGCCGATCTCTTCCTGGACCGTTGTCTCAAAAGGCATATTCACCACGCGGACCTCATCACCGCGGTCAGTGCTGAACCCGACAGCCTTCTTTACCATGTCCTCAAATTTAAGGATATCTTCCTCGGGACGGGGTGAATAGCTCTTCTCTGCCGCATTCTGCTGGGCAGTGTAAATCCCGTCTACAAGAACAATGACTGAAAGCCTTTTGATGTCGCCGGCTGCATTGACGATACGGCTCGTTATTTTGCTTATCTCATAGTTGGTGGTCTCGCTCTTCTTCTCGGACTGTCCCTGCGTTGCAGCAGTCTGGCCCTGGCCTCTGTTCGGGAGGTTTGATGCCACGCCAGGAACACCTCCGGTAGAACCGCTTGAGGACTTCTCAGTGTTCTTCTGTTCGCTCCGCACCACCTGGCTGTCCGGATCAAAACGCTCCTCCATCTTTTCGACCCGTGTAAAATCAATCGCAGCAGCAACCTTTGCCTTCACCTTGCCCTTTCCCGCAACCGGCTCAAGGATCGCTACCGCCCGGGTCTCAAGTTCCTTTTCGATCGAGCGCTGGTAGTCCATCTGGCTTCCGCTCATTCCGGCAATGCTGTCGGTCGGGGCTGTCAGTATCTGGCCGCTGCTGTCAACAACGGCAACATCCTTTGAGGCAAGCCCGTCGACACTGCTCGATACGAGATGCACAATCCCCTGCACCTGTCCCTGCGTCAGTACCCTGCCGGGTCTGAGTTTCAGGAGCACCGAGGCCTTCGGCCTTTCCTCGTCTGTCGCAAACAGGGTCTTCTCCGGCACGGCAATGTGCACCCTGCACTGTTCCACTTCAGAGAGCGAGCGGATAGTCCTCGAAAGCTCTCCCTGCAGCGCCCTCCGGTAGTTCATCTTCTGGACAAAATCGGTCATCGTAAAGCTCGTCTTGTCAAAGATCTCGAACCCGACGCCTCCGCCCTGCGGAAGCCCCTGACCTGCCAGTTGAAGCTTGAGTTCGTGGACCTTGTCTCCCGGCACCATGATCCCCCCGGCAGTGGCCTTGTACGGGACCTTCATCTCGGCAAGCTTCTGCATGATGAGTCCTGCATCGTCCTGGCTCAGGTTTGTGTAGAGGAGCTGGTAGTCAGCCTTCTGAAGCCATGAGGAAAAAAGGATTACCGAGGTTATCACCAGTGCAAGCACGACAAGAAGTACTATCTTATTCCGCTGCGGCATGTCGCCGATCCTGCCGACGATAGTATTGATGTCTGCCATTATACCTGCATCCTCATGATTTCTTCATATGCATTCAGGAGTTTGTTCCTCACCTCGACCATCAGCTGAAAAGACAGATCAGCCTTTTCCATCGAGATAACCGCCTGGGTTATGTCCCCTCCCGATACCAGTTCCTTCACTGCGCTCTCAGCGTCCTGCTGTATCTGTGAGATCTTTCCGATCGCTTCCTGCATGACATCGTCAAAGCCGCCCGCAGCCGGTTTCTCCTGCAGGACAGGCTTCGGGAGTCCCTGTCCGCTCCCCGGTCCGTTTATCCTCATGTCAGACATCAGATCCTCCCCAGTTCAAGTGTTTTCATCACCATTGATTTCGACATGCTGAACGCAGATGCCGAGGCCTCGTATGCGCGCAGCGCCATCATCATATTGACCATCTCCTCGATGACATTGACATTGGGAAACGCAACATTGCCCTCGCTGTCAGCGTCAGGATGCGCCGGGTCATAGACCACTCTGAAAGGGCTGTCATCAGTCACCACCTCTGCAACACGTACGCCGTCAAGGGTTCCGCCGTTCCTTTCAACCGCCGCTGCGGTAAAAACCACATCCTTTCTCCGGTACGGCCCTCCCTCTCCGGTCCTCGTCGTATGGACATTCGCCATGTTCGACGCTATGACATTCATGCGCTGACGCTGTGCCTCAAGCGCTGATGCGCTCACCTGAAAAATATCCAACACTCCCATCACTGCCTCCTTAATGCGTTCTTAAACATTTTTATCCTGGTTGAGAGCATGCTGATGCCGGCCTGGAACATCATGGCGTTTTCGTTCATCTTTGCCACCTCCATATCAATCTCGACATTGTTGCCGTCTCCCCATGACTCTGACCCGCTGTCAGCCGGGGGCTCGGCATGGGCGGCAGGACTGCCGGCAACATGGCCCGGGGATGTTTTTTTGAGTTCCAGCACCGCATGGTCGAATGCCGCATCAAACTTCAGATCCCTCGTCTTGTAGCCAGGGGTATCTGCATTTGCAATGTTTGATGTAATCACGCCATGCCTCCTGCCGGTAAAGGCAATCAGACGTTCCAGAATGTTGTTGCTGTCTCCCATTTCACCTTTTCCTATTCAATTCCTGTACCAGTCAAAAACGCATCTCATCACATTGAAAATCAAGGGTTTTGCCGCTTCAGTCACGGGTTCTGCCGCCGTCAGCGGGACAAAATCCCGTACTGCAGTGCATTTTTTTCACCCACCGGGAAAATTTTGCCCATATTCGTTCAGCTTGTTCCGTATGGTCCTGACACTCACCCCGAGGATCTTCGCCGCCTTTGTCTTGTTGCCGTCGACATCCTTCAGTGTTTTCAGTATCAGGTCCTTTTCCATGTCCCTGATCTTCCCGTTGCCGGAGGAAGCGGATGCACCATCATCAAACAGAATATCATCCCTCCCTGCCATATCACCTGCACAGAGGAATACTGCCCGCTGTATCACGTTCTCAAGTTCACGCACGTTTCCGCGCCATGGCCTTTTTGCAAGAATATCGTATGCCTCGCCGGTAAAACCGGCTGCCTTTTTGCCTGCCTGCACTGAAAACTTATCCGCAAAATGGCGTGCAAGGAGCGGGATGTCTTCCTGACGCTCCCGCAAGGGCGGGAGCTTGACCGGAAACACGTTGAGGCGGTAATAGAGGTCTTCCCTGAACCGGCCTTCCCTGCACTCAGCTGACAGGTCACGGTTTGTCGTGGCTATCACCCGAACATCGACCGGCAGCGGCTCGCGTCCGCCGACCCGGTCGATCTCCCTCTCCTGCAGGACCCTGAGGAGTTTCGCCTGGAGCATCATTGACATCTCGCCGATCTCGTCAAGCAGGATCGTCCCTGAGTCTGCCAGCTCGAATTTGCCCTTCTTCCTCTCCACCGCGCCGGTAAATGAGCCTTTTTCATGACCGAAGAGCTCTGACTCGAGGAGATTGTCAGGAATAGCCGCACAGTTGACTGCAATAAACGGCCGGTCCTTCCTCCTGCTGACCTTGTGGATATATCGTGCGACGAGCTCTTTTCCGGTCCCGCTCTCCCCGGTAAGGAGCACGGTAATGTCGCTTACCGCAAGGTTTCCGGCGAGCTGGATGATCTTCTTCATCTCAGGGTTTTCAGTGATGATCTCCTTCCCTGTCCTCACCCTTTCCATGATCGAATTGATCGCCTTGCCGAATGACTCAAAGGAGAACGGTTTCATCAGATAGTCAGTGGCGCCCTCTTTCATGGTCTCGACTGCATTTTCGACGGTGCCGAAGCCGGTAATAACCAGGACCGGGAGGCTGCCGATGCGCTGCCTGACCTGCCTGAGAAAGGTCAGTCCGTCCATCTTCGGCATCCTCATGTCGGTTATCACAAGGCCGTAGCTGTTCTGCCGGATCTTTCCGAACGCCTCTTCTCCGTTTTCACAGAGACACGTGGTATACCCGAGCCTCCTGATGGCCTCATCCATCGCTACCCTCATCTGCGGGTCATCGTCAATGACCAGTATCGGTTTCTGCATGTCTGAACTCATTTCTCCTCCGGTATCGGCAAAAAGATACTGAACGTACTTCCCTTCATTGCACGGCTCTCTGCCCTGATATACCCCCCGTGGTTCTCAATAATCCTCGAGGCTATCGCAAGGCCAAGCCCGGTGCCGGTATCCTTGGTGGTAAAGAACGGGTCGAATATTTTTTCACCAAGATGGACAGGGATGCCGCTGCCTTCATCAGTCACTTCGACAACAATAAACTCGCTGCTCTCCCTCATGCTGATCACCACATTGCCGCCGCCGGGCATTGCCTGCACTGCATTGATGACCACATTCATGAACACCTGTTTGAGCAGTTCCGCGTCGCCAAGGATCTCACAGCCCCTCAGCGCTGTCTGCAGTACTACCCCCTTCGACTCAGTCAGCGGCCTGAACATTGCAACGAGGTCGCCGATGACCCTGTCAAGCTGAATCAGTTTCAGCAGCGGCTTATGCGGCCGGGCAAAAAAGAGCATATTGCTCAGTATGGTGTTGAGGTTGCTTATTCCGGTGGATATACCCCTCGCAAGGCTCTTGTGCTGCGGATCGGAAAGCTCACGTTCAAGCATGCTCGAGAAGAGCTCTATGCTGCAGAGCGGGTTCCTGATCTCATGCACTATTTTCGCAGCCATCTCCCCCATTGAAATGAGTCTCTGGTTCCTCTCATTCCGCGACTCAAGTTCCCTGAGCCTTGTAATGTCCTTGATCAGTATGACGCTTCCGCGCTGCTCCCCTTCGGCATCAACTACTGCCGACTGCGAGAAAATGACATGATACGCCCTGTCCCCGACAGTCAATACGGTCTCCGAACCTTCGCCTTTCAGGTGAAGGTCGAGCTGACTTATATTTTTCCCTTTCACCTTTTCGAAGGGCTGTCCGAGCAGTTTCCCGGCTGCCGCATTCATCATGGTAACGGTGCTCGAAGGGTCCGCCACGATGATCGCCTCTTCAATGCTGTAGAGGACAGCGTTCAGATAGTCCTTGCTCTGTTCAGCATCAGTGAAGGCGCTGTGGAGCTGCCGGTTCTTTTCTTCAAGTTCGTATGTCAGGTAGCGGATACGCTCATGGAGCCGTTCATAGTAGACTTCGAGGCTTCTGGAGGCAGCGGTAAAATTCTGGAATGCCTCGTTGAGCTGTCCGACATCCATCATAATACGTTCCTGATCCTTTCTGATATCCCCTGCTCTTTGGCGCGTATTTCAGCGAGGCTGCCGAACATCCCCCTGTTCTTTGCGATCTTTGCAAGGGATTCCTTTGCCCCTTCACCATCCTGTAAAACCGAAAGTCTGTAAATCGCCCATTCCCTGTCCCGGGTGTTGATGCCGGCAGGTTCCGTTCCTTCGGATCCTGAAACAGCACGGGAATAATATTTCACTGCATCAGCCTTCCTCCCTGCTTCATACAGCTTGTCCGCAAGGGTCACACAGGCAGAAGGCGGGCCTTCATTCGCCTCCAGCACCTTCTCGAGCATACGGATCCCTTTTGGGGTTGACCTCCCTGCTCCAACAATCTCAGCAAGGAGGAGAACATCTTCCTGTGTGGATTTTTTGACTGCAGAGAGCATATCAATCGCTTTATCGTATTCACCGTTCAGCAGGGATAACCGTGCCCTGATCCTGAAAATGTCCTCTTTCATGGCCTTTTCGGTCACCCTCCGGAGATAATCGGATGAAGCTGCTGCGTCTCCTGTTTCTGCATAAAAACCTGCAAGGGCGAGCAGGCTGTCAGCCTTTGTCTCCTGCGGACCGTATTTGGACAGATACGTATGGATTTTTACGAATTCCCCCGGATCATGCTGCAACCCGTGTGCAATCTTTCTGAGCGCTTTGTGCCGTGAGGGGTCAAGGAGCCAGGTCCCGACAGATTCCCAGAGCTGCCGGAACGTATCAGCATCTTTTTCACCTGCATCAAGCACCATGGCTTCAAACTCATCAAGCGCACGCCTGTCAGGTGACCGCCTGAACACGAGTTCCTTGAGGAGCGGGAGGCCCTTCCGGACATCACCCTGCTTCTTGTACAGTCCTGCCAGCATGAAGATCGCATCATCATATTCTTTCCCATACGGATAGTTTTTCCGGATTTCGATGAGACCGGCCTCAGCCTCCTCCGTCCTTCCTGAATTCATATGCATTTCAGCAAGCCCGAGCAGGGCGCTGCGGCGTACGCGCCAGTCAGGTGAAGCTGCTGCCGACCGGAAAAACTGCAGGGCTGATTCAAGGTTTTTTTCCTGGAGGTCAATGCGGCCCATGCCCAGGTCAGCGCGGGATTTCATTACAGGATCCTTCACCAGGGCAAAATAGAAACGCGCGTCCTGCAATTTCCCCTTCTGGCGGAAATTCTCCCCGATGAAATAGGCTGTCTCATCCGATGCATCAGGATACCCGCGGTCCCGTCCGAGCAAGCTGCTATACAGTGAATAAGCCTCCTCAATCCTTCCCATTGCCTGGAGGGTATTCGCCCTCCGGAACCGGACTCTGGTTTCATTTCCCGCTTTTTCATAAAGCTCAAGCGCCTCATGGAAACGGCCCATCCTGAAGAGGGAATCGGCAAGCCCTGTCCCCGCTGCCTGATAGAGCGAAGATGACTGAAACTCCCTCATGAATATCCTGAAACAGACCGATGCCTCAGGATAATATCCCATTTTCATATAGACATCAGCCCGTTCAAAAAGAATCCGTGCTTTTATCTCAGAAAGCGGTGAATAAAGGCCGGCAAGCCGGAGGTGCTCAATACTGTCATGAAGACTGCCGGACTGATTCAGTGCTTTTGCATAAACAAAGTGATACTCTGACAAGCTGTCAGGGGAAGGCCTGTAAGCAGAAAGGATCTTAAGCGCTTCAGCGGTCCTGTTTGCTTCAAGGAGAGCGGCAACCTCTGTCAGGGGACCGGTTTTTGTACTGTTTTCAGCTGCCAGTGCACCGACAGATATTGATATGATAAGGGCGATTGATATGATAATCCGGCACATGCTTCAAAGAAAAGCAACAACTGTGCCAAAAGATAACCGCTTGAAATAACTAAGATTTTAATTGCTGCAGCATGTCAGATAAATGACGTATTACCCAGCTTGGGGCAGGAACCGGTAAAAAATCAACACCGGCAAGATCGAGAGAAAAAAGGGGGAAATGGGTTATTTATTGAAATCTTTGATTCCCATTTTCTTCATCTTCTCAATAAGGGTAGTCCTGTTCAGCCCGAGGAGGGTAGCCGCCTTGCTTTTGACGCCTTCGGTTTTTTCAAGGGCCTTGCATATCAGGTCCCTCTCCATGTTCCCTATCAGGTCGTTCAGGTCTATACCGTCGTCGGGTATATTCGTATCTTTTTCTGCCGAATTATGCTGGACCGCGGAGCCTGTTTTTCTCCGTGGAACAGGGTCAGACGCCTTGCGGAACTTGTCAGGCAAATCCGAAACATAAATAGTATCACCGGGAACGAGGATAGCAACCCGCTCAATAACGTTTTTCAGCTCCCGGACATTTCCAGGCCAGTCATACCCCAGAAGACGCTCCGCTGCCTCCTCAGAGAAAACAAAAGGGGACCGCTTCCTTTTTTTGCAGAATTCAATAATAAAATGATCTGCAATGAGCGGTATATCCACAATCCTATCCCTTAACGGCGGGATATGGATAGGTATGACATTGAGCCGGTAATACAGATCTTCCCTGAAGGCACCTTCATTTGTTGCTGCTTCAAGATCCCTGTTTGTCGCCGCAAGGATTCTGACATCGACCTTGATTGTCTTCATGCCGCCCACTCTTTCGAATTCTCTCTCCTGCAGCACCCTCAGGAGTTTCACCTGGAGGGACGGTGCAAGTTCTGCAATCTCATCGAGGAAAAGCGTCCCGTTGTGCGCAAGTTCGAATCTGCCGACCCTGGTGTTGAGCGCTCCGCTGAAGGCGCCTTTTTCATGACCAAAGAGTTCTGATTCAATAAGCTCTTTGGGAATCGCCGCGCAGTTCAGGGGAACAAAAGGGTGTTGGCTGCGGGAACTGTTGTAGTGGATCGTCTTGGCAATAAGCTCCTTGCCGGTCCCGCTCTCGCCGGTTATCAGGACCGTGCTGTCAGTGTCGGCTATCTTTTCTATCATATCGTACACTTCCTGCATGGTCGGGGAGTCGCCGATAAGGTCTTTGAATTTATAATGTGATTTCAGCTGTTTTTTCAGCCGTATATTTTCCCGCTGGATCTTTGTGACCTCGACAGCGCGTCTGATCACAATCATGAGTTCTTCCATAACAAAGGGCTTTGTCACATAATCAAACGCCCCGAGCCGCATGGCCTCAACAGCGGTCTGTATGGTGCCGAATGCGGTCATAACAACTACCGGCAGATCTGCTTTTACGGCTTTTATTTCCTTCAGCACATCGATCCCGTTCATCTCAGGCATCACGAGGTCGGTCAGGACAATATCAAAATTCTCCTCTTTGAGCATATCAATGCCGGAACGGCCTGCACCTGTTACTGCTACACTGAATCCGACCTCTTTCAGGAAGGTCTTAAGCACGTCCCTTACAACCTCATCATCATCTATAACAAGTATTCGATGCATACCGATTTTCATTGTAATTGATTCCTGCCGCAACGTCAATATATTGACTAACCCTCAGGGGTTTTGAAAGAAACAGCAGACAAGGATAATACATTGTCCCTGTCATCGGCAGGGGCCGTTCATCCGTTTACTGTGCAGGCAGGCGGTTCCCGGTTGCAGCAGGGGGATTTTGCCGCTGTTTTTTTGATAAGCTATGGTATCAGTCAAAAAGGGGAATGTTTCTTGGCCATCAGAACAGGCAGTTGCTCATGGACAGAGAAGACGCTCATTAAAAGCAGGGAGTTCTATCCGAAGGGGACGACTACCGCAGAGGAGAGACTCAGGTATTATTCCGGCATATTCGATGTCGTCGAAGTGGATTCAAGTTATTATGCCATCCCCTCCGAACATACTGCAGGTCTCTGGGCAGAGCGGACGCCTGAAAACTTTTTGTTCCATCTCAAGGCATACGGCCCCCTCACAGGCCACAGCACTGAACTGCCTTCAATACCTCACGAGATAAGGGACAAAATTTCAGCTGAATCAATGGGAAAGAAGCGCATTGCGATAAAAGACAGGGAGACGCTTGCCGAAATCTTCAGGCTATTCAAAAAAGCGCTTGCCCCGCTGAGGTCAGCAGACAAACTCGGGATCGTGGTATTTCAGTATCCGCCTTTCTTCATGTATTCAACAGAAAACATGGATTATATCCTCTTCTGCAAAGAGATGATGGCTGACCTCGCCATAGGGATCGAGTTCAGGCACGGCAGCTGGCTGGCTGAACAACGGCGGAAGGAACTTTTCAGTTTCCTGAGCAAAAACGATTTGACGTATATTGCTGCAGATGAACCCCAATACGGCACCATGGCAACAATACCGTTCGTCCCTGAAACAACGTCTGACATCTCCTATATAAGACTCCACGGCAGAAACCGGGAGAACTGGCTGAAACGCGGCATCGACACATCAGAACGGTATAACTATCTTTATTCCGAGGAAGAACTGAAGTCGTTTGTGGAGCCAGTCAGGAAACTGAAAGGGAGAACGAAAACAACACATGTGATGTTCAACAACTGTCATGGGGGGTTTGCCATGAGAAACGCCCTGAGGATGAAACAGCTCCTGGCTGAAGAGAATGCCTGATCAGTCCTGCTGAAACCGGGTCTTCTGCTTCTCAGCTTCCTTTCAGTTGGGCATCTATGAAGGAATTTACCGCTATCTGCTGTTTTTCGGATATCTCAAAGAACCGGAGACCAAACCCGTCAGCGCCGGTATCCTTTATCTTTGCATGTCTGACGATCATCGCCTTTGTCTTGACCTTGTCCTTGTTGTCGGGGAGGGCAAATTCGATCGAAATGACCGACCCTACTCCAAAGGGTTCATTCGACTCAAGCATAATGCCGCTCCTGCTTATGTTCCGTGCTGTCCCGGATGTCTTTGTTCCCTTAAATGTAACTGAAACCGGGATATCTCCATCAACCCTCGGATCGCTCCGCTCCTTTATCTGGACGAATTTCTTTATCTCCGTAAGGAAAACATCCTCATCAATCGGCTTTCGGAGATATGAGTTGCATCCGGCGCGGTAGCACTCCTCTTCTTTTGATGATGCCGTAACGATTACGACCGGCATATCCTTCAGGTCTACATCAGACTTGATAAACCGGCAGCACTCCAGACCGTTCATAACCGGCATTTCAAGGTCAAGAAAGACGATATCGGGCTTCTCGGTCTTTGCAATGCGAAGGGCCTCAAGTCCGTTGCCTGCCTTATACACTGTGCAGTCCGTCCTGTTGAGAAAAGACGTTTCAAGATCAAGGAACCCCTTCATATCGTCCACTATCAAAACCTTCACCGGCATAATTAACACCTCTTCGTTTTATTTTTTGAATACACTATAAAATATATGGATCAAAGATTGCCTTGTCAAGGCCGCCTGCAGAATCCCGTATGTCCCGGTGTTATTCTGAATCCCGACAGTTCCGCTTCTATTCAAACAAAACCGCCAAATATGATAATATAGTTGACTTTTGACTCTCTGGAGGCGTACATGTCCAAGACATATAATATAGCTGTCATTCCGGGTGACGGGACCGGCCCTGAGGTCGTTGCCGAAGGCATCAAGGTGCTGGATGCGGTATCAGGAAGATTCGGATTTAAACTCTCCTTCAACTCCCTTGATTTTGGAGGCGACCGTTATCTGAGGACCGGCGAGGTGCTCCCTGAAAACGCGGTCGAAGAACTGAAGAAATTCGATGCCATTTATCTCGGCGCCATAGGCCATCCTGATGTCAAGCCCGGCATCCTTGAAAAAGGCATTCTCCTGAAGCTGCGGTTTGAACTGGACCAGTATATTAATCTCAGGCCTGTCAAGCTCTATCCAGGAGTTGACTGTCCGCTCAAGGACAAGAAGCCCGAGCATATTGATTTTGTCGTAGTCAGAGAAAACACCGAAGGGCTCTATGCCGGCGCCGGCGGCGTACTGAAAAAGGGCACCCCGGATGAAGTCGCTGTCCAGGAATCGATCAATACCCGGAAAGGCGTCGAGCGCTGCATCCGGTATGCATTTGACTACTGCAAAAAGAGAAACCGCATGAACAAACTCACCCTCTGCGGCAAGACAAATGTCCTGACCTTCGCCTTTGACCTGTGGGAAAGGACCTTTTATGAGGTGGCCAAGGAATATCCCGGGATCAAACCTGACTATGCGCATGTCGATGCAATAACCATGTGGTTTGTCAAAAACCCTGAATGGTTCGATGTGATCGTGACCGACAACATGTTCGGCGACATCATCACCGACC
>JBBIUL010000037.1:0-12241 GCA_037440265.1 Nitrospira sp.
TGTATGGGAGCGGCCCCCCTGTACTTCGGAAGAAGCGACGCATGCACATTGATGCAGCCCACAGGCGGCAATGCCAGAATGCGGGGAGGAATGATTTTTCCATAGGCGACTACCACTATAATCTCGGGCCTGTGCCGTGAAAGCTCCCTGAAAAAGTCTTCATTCTTTACTGTTGCCGGCTGAAGCACCTGCAGTCCGGCAGCGACTGCAGCCTCCTTCACCGGCGGAGGCGACACTGCATGCCCCCTTCCCTTTGCCCTGTCAGGCTGGGTAACAACAGCAGCAATGTCTGCTCCGGCTTTCAGAAGCGCATGGAGTGACGGAACTGCAAATGCAGGTGTGCCAAAAAAAATTATCCGCATCTTCGCTTTAAGGGTATTATGTTTCTTTTTTTGCGAGTTTTTTGTGACGCTTCTTGAAAAATTCCCGCTTCAGCGGGCTTATCCTGTCAATAAGCAGGAGCCCTTCAAGATGATCAATTTCATGCTGCATGGCAATAGCGAGGAGGCCCTCAGCCCCGATCTCTCTCTCAACGCCGTTCCTGTCAAGGGCTTTCACCAGCAGGCGCTCGGCCCTTTTCACGTTTGCTGTGTATTCGGGAATGCTGAGGCAGCCTTCTTCAAATTCAACGGTGCCGTCGCTTTCCAGTATTACCGGATTGACAAGTACGATCAGGGGAACCTTTTGTTCCTTGGAACTTATATCAATGACGGAAACCCTTTTGGAAACGCCTACCTGCGGAGCAGCTAGCCCCACCCCTGGCGCAGCATACATGGTCTCAATCATATCATCGATGAGCGTCTGAAGGGCTTTGTCGAACGTCGTTACCGGAAGCGCTTTTTTTTTCAGCACCTCATCGGGATATCTCCTTATTTCCAATACCGCCATGAATAATTATAGAACATTTCAGGCATGCGGGTCGATATTGCAACGGCATCGCAAGAGGATTCAGCGTCAGAACAGGCCATGCCGAAACAGTCCGTCCTGTCTTACGTCTGAAGAGAAAACTTGTCCTTTACCAAAATAGCAGGGAAAGTATTAGAATAGTCAATGTCAAACACCAGACTCATGGCAGTTAAATGTCTGTCGGAAATGGACAGGGGCACGGCCCTGCTCAAGGGCACTGTTGACAGGAATTCACGGCATCTCGACAGGAGAGACCGTGCCTTTCTCATGGAAATCGTCTACGGCGTTTTACGATACAGGCATACCCTTGACTGGATGCTCCGCAAACTGCTGAAAAAACCTTTGGCCCTGAGTCCTTTCACCCAGAACAACCTCAGGACCGCCCTGTATCAGATTTTTTTCATGAGAGTGCCTGACTGGGCAGTCGTTAATGAAGCCGTTGAGATCGAGAAAGGCTCCGGCAGACCTTCTCTTGTAAATGCTGTGTTGAGAAATGTCTTAAGGAAAAAGGATTTGTTCTCTCTTCCCGTTCAGGACAACAATACAGTGGTTCAACTGTCTGTCAATACATCACACCCCGTTTGGATGATAAAAAGATGGATCAAACGTTTCGGAGAAGATGAAACCGCAATGCTAGCCGCGGCAAACAACAGAATCCCTCCGTTTACCATCAGAACAAACACCTTGAGAACTACCCGCGACGATCTGATAAGGCTGCTCGCGGCAAACAATGTCCCGGCTGATCCTGCCGCATTTGCCCCTGACGGGATTGTCCTGAAAGATACGGTCCCCTATGAAGAACTCTCGTTTGCCAAAGGGCTTTTTTTTGTGCAGGACGAGGCATCCCAGCTCATTTCGTATCTGCTCAGCCCCAAACCAGGAGAGCGGATCCTTGACGCCTGTTCGGCACCCGGAGGGAAGACAACGCATATTGCCCAATTAATGGGTGATTCCGGAGAAATAATTGCCGTTGAAAAAAACCCCCTCAGAATTGAGACACTCAGGGAAAATATCATGAATCTCGGAATCACCTGCGTTCAGACAATCAATGCCGATGCTGTTGAATGGACGTCAGCGAAACCATTTGACAGGATACTCCTTGACGCCCCCTGTTCGGCAACAGGCGTCATACGAAGAAACCCTGATGTCAAATATCGTCATAGCGCCGTGACACTTCGCGACTTCAAAATGCGCCAGAAAAAGCTTCTCTCCTCCGTATCAGGACTCCTCAGAAAAAACGGCGTGTTAGTCTACTCGGTATGCTCCACCGAACCGGAGGAAGGAGAAGAGGTGGTGCATGAATTCTTGAAGACTGCAGAAGATTTCCGTATTATAGATGCAGAAGCCGGCATTTTAAGCGGTTTTACAAATAAAGGGTTCTTCAGGACATTTCCTCACAAAGACAATATGGACGGGTTTTTCGGAGCAATACTGTGCAGGACAGAATAAACAGCCTGATCAGGCTGCCGCTTATTTTCGCAATGTTCGTTGTTCTCGGACTCTCTTTCGGCTATCTTACGTTCAAGCTGCTGAGCTTCAGCCGTACCGTGGAGGTGCCGTCTTTGATCAATATGACGCTTCTGGAGGCAAACGAATCATTAAGCAAGGCCGGCCTTTACCTGAAGATCGAAGGGGAAGATTACGATCCGTCCGTTGTCTCGGGCCGCATTCTGAGACAGGACATCCCTGCAGGGCACATGGTCAAAGAAAAAAGGGCCATCAAGGTTGTTGTCAGCAAAGGGCCACGGGTTTTTTCTGTCCCTCTTGTTGTTAACGAAACGCTGCCGAATGCAGAGGCTGTTCTCATGCAGCAGGGTCTCAGGATAGGCAGACTAATTCAGGTCCATTCGGACGTTGTTGAGAAAGGGAAAATAGTTGCACAGAAACCCGAGCCTGACGAAAGACCATCCGATGCTGTTACCCTGCTCGTGAGCCTCGGCCCGCATACAGCAGGCTACTATTGTCCTGATTTCCTGAATAAACATATCGACGAGGCAAGGGAAATCTCAGAAAAGCTCGGCCTCGCGCTGGACATGAAAGGTACCGGTTCCATTATTAAGAGCCAGAAGCCGAAGCCCGGCACTCTTATAAAAACAGGTGATACGATATATCTCGAAACTACGGAAAGGATTATCTGATGATCAAGATTGCTCCATCAATACTGTCTGCCGATTTCATGCGATTAGGGGAAGAGATCAGGGCTGTCCAGGACGCAGGGGCTCACCTTATCCACATTGATGTCATGGATGGGCATTTTGTGCCCAATATCACCATCGGTTACGGGGTTGTCGAATCAATACGAAAAATTACCACCCTCCCGCTTGATGTGCATCTAATGATATCCGAGCCCGAAAAATTCCTCGATGATTTTATAAAGGCCGGCGCAGATTTTCTGACGGTACATGCTGAGGCCTCCGTACATCTTCACAGGACATTGCACCGCATAAAGGAAAACGGCATAAAGGCCGGGGTATCCATAAATCCCGCAACCCCGGTGATGACCCTTTATGACATTCTGCAAGATGCCGACATGGTGCTCGTCATGTCCGTAAATCCAGGGTTCGGCGGACAGCAGTTTATCCCTCATGCGGTCGAAAAAATCAGACAGCTGCGGAAGGCAATTTCAGACAGGGGGCTTTCTACGCTCATAGAGGTTGACGGGGGCATAAAGCCTGAAAATGCAAAGGAAGTGGCAGATGCGGGTGCAGACATTCTGGTGATGGGGTCAGCGTTTTTTACCGGTGGAGACTACTCTCAGACAATGGCAAGGGTGCGTGAAGCTACCGGATCCCGATAAGATTCTTCAGAGCGCTGAATATCTGAGAGAACGGAGTCAGTACCGGAAGTCCCTTGCCCTGTTCAAAAAGGCGATGAGGGGGTTCTCTGTCCTGTCTGATCAGGAAGGGCTGCTCGAGTGCCAGCTCTCTATCGGAGACCTCAACAGGATGATCGGTGACTTTGAGGCTGCTGCAGTATCCTATGCAGCTGCTATAAATACCGGCAGAAAGATACGGAACCCGCATGCAGTATCAGATGCCAGGACAGGCATGGGTTTGTCCCTCAGGGGAACCGGAAACTGGAAACATGCATTAAAATATCTCTCTGAGTCTCATCGGTTTTATCAAAACAAGAAAGACGTGCAGGGGACAGCCTTTTCCCTTTGGGCAATCGCCGGCACCCTCAGGATTAAGGGGGATATCCCTGCGGCCATTCGAACGTACCGGAAAGCCCTCCTTTTGTTCAAGCGGTTAAAAGACATCCCGGCAACAGCGTACTGTTATTGCGGACTTGGGGGCGCCTCAAGGGTTGCAGGCCGCAACAGTACTTCTCTGGAATACTACCTGATCGCAAACAGGCTTTTCAGTGAACTGAAAGACCGTTTCGGCACAGCATACTCGTACTGCGGGATCGGTAATGCCTTCAGGATGTCAGGGCAATACGACAGGGCCCTTTCAAATTTCAGACAGGCATCTGCAATCTACACGAAGATCGGCGACCGCGTCAGTTATTCCTATACGCTCTGGAGCATTGGAACAACGTACAAAATGCTGGCAAAACATGAGAAGGCCCGTCATTACTTCATGACTGCCTGGGCCCATTTCAGAAAAACAAAAGATCCGAGAGGCATCATTTACTGCCGGCTCGGACTGGGCGAACTGGCATTCCTTGAAGGCAAAAAGCGGTCAGCCGGGAGCCATACTGCTGCATCACTGAAACTGGCAAAACAGTACGGGCTCCGGGTCGAGACCTGTCATGCTGAAATGCTCACCGCATATATTCTTGGAGAATTGCGGACAACCTGTTATAATACACTCGGCCTTAAATTACAATTGAAAAAGGCTCCTTTTAATATTCCTTAAAACCACTGTATGGTCAAGAGTCGGGGGGGTTCTGTTTTGACAGTTTTTAATATTCCGAACACCATAACCATAACGCGTATCGTTATTATCCCGGTGTTCATCACCGCCATTATTTACAGCAAATATAACTATGCCCTGTATCTTTTCATTGTCGCTGCAGTGACTGATATGCTCGACGGCCTCTTTGCACGGATGACGAACCAGAAAACCGTACTCGGCACTTTTCTGGACCCCCTTGCAGACAAGTTTCTCCTCGTAAGCTCTTTCATCGTCTTTTCTGTCTATGACTGGATCCCGAAGTGGATCGCCGTCACCGTCATCAGCAGGGACCTGATCGTTGTCATAGGATGGCTGCTCCTGTACCTGATCACCCACAATTCAAATGTGGAACCGGTATTTCTCGGTAAAATAGCGATAGCATCACAGCTCGTCGTTCTTGCCTATGTCTTATTGAGTGTGAATTCTGAGATCTTCCCTGTTATCCCGGATTTTTTTCTGTTTCTGACAGCAGGGGTCACGATCATATCCGGGCTTCAATATATATATAAAGGGTTTAAACTGGCTGATGCATTCTAAGGCAGGGATAGAGATAGAACAGGTGGCCGGGAACAGTCCTGCATCAAAGGCCGGACTGCAGCCCGGCGATCTGCTCATCACGTTAAATGACCATCCGCTGAGAGACTGCATTGACCTGATGTTCTATAAAACGCCCGATAAGCTTGACATAGCCTTCAGGCGTCACGACAAGACAGGTGTCGCCGAAATCGTCCCCGGAGACGGCGAAGAACTGGGGATTACCATAAAGCCTTTCAAGGTGAAGACCTGCAGGAATAACTGTATTTTCTGTTTTGTGAAACAGCTTCCCCGAGGCCTCAGGAAGTCACTCTATGTCAAGGATGAAGATTACCGGCTGTCCTTTCTTTACGGCAATTATATTACGGCATCGAACCTGGACCCGAAAGAGAGAAAAAGGATTGTTGATCAGAGGCTAAGCCCGATCTACCTGTCAGTGCACACCACCAACAAAACACTGCGCAACAAAATGCTCGGCAACCCGAGGGCGTCCGATATCATGAAAGAGCTGAAATTTTTCTCAGACAAAAAGATACGGATGCATATTCAGATCGTGCTCTGCCCCGGCTACAATGACGGCAAAGAACTCAGAAATACCATAAAAGATATATACAAGTTCTACCCCTATGCTGTTTCTGTAGCGGTCGTGCCGGTCGGGCTGACCGAACACCGCAGACACACCCTTGTGCCGGTTGAAAAAACTGATGCGTTGAAGGCCATCGAAACCGTTGAGTCTTTTCAGAAGCGGTTCATGAAAAAACACGGCGACCCGGTTGTCTACTGCGCTGATGAGCTCTACATTAAAGCCGATCATCCATTCCCCAGGCTCAAGGACTACGGAGCGCTTCCGCAGATAGAAAACGGGGTCGGTATGGTGCCTCTGTTCATGAGCCAGTCAAAAAAACTGAAGATCCCCTCTTCAATCTCCCACAAAAAGAAATTCCTTACGTTTACCGGCATATCTTTTTATCCCTTTTTAAAAAAATTTACTGACCGGCTGCATGAAAAAGAGAATATCCATGTAGATGTGGTGCCGGTAGAAAACCGGTATTTTGGTCCGTCGATAACCGTAACCGGACTGCTTACCGGACGTGATGTGATCAAGACCCTGCACGACAACACCGATTCCTATGAAGCAGTGGTTGTCCCGGATACGACCTTGAAGGAAGACGAGAACCTCTTTCTTGACAATGTCTCATTGGATGATGTTGAAGAGGCCATCGGACTGAAGACAATCAGGGCAGAGGATACGCCCCAGGGACTCATTGACGCTGTTGCCGGCATAAAATAAAGGAGGAATCCATTTGCATATCACTGGCAAAACAAGGATCACCGGGCTCTTTGGCTACCCCGTAGAACATTCTCTTTCTCCTCTCATGCATAACGCCGCGTTTGCCCGGCTTGGCATGGACTGGTGCTACCTGCCGTTCTGTGTCCGTCCCGATGCCCTTCACCAGGCGGTAGCAGCGGTCAGGGCGCTCAGCATGGCCGGCGTGAACGTCACCGTTCCCCACAAAGAAGCCGTTATCCCGCTCCTCGACGCCGTTGATGAAGAAGCATCGTTCATCGGGGCTGTGAACACTATTGTACATCGCGATAACATACTTCACGGGTACAATACCGACGGAAGGGGCTTTATGCGTTCGCTTTCTGAAGCGGGGATAACAGCGGATGGCAAAAGAATACTGATTGCAGGATCAGGAGGGGCGTCAAGGGCGGTCAGTTATTATCTCAGTGAAAAGGCCGGGGCGGTCTCTCTTTTCGATATCGATACTGCAAAATCGGCAAGGCTGTCTTCAGACCTCGGGAAAATCAGGGGCAATATCACGGACACTGAGCGTATCGACAACCTGTCGGATTACGATATCATAGTAAATGCAACGCCGCTCGGACTCAGGCAGAACGATCCGCTGCCTTTTGATACTTCGCTGCTCTCTCCTCATCACATCATATGCGACCTCATCTATCATGAGACCCGCCTGCTTGCTGAAGCTTCTGCGAGGGGATGTGTTACGGTCAACGGGCTGGGCATGCTCTTATGGCAGGGAGTGCTTGCATTTGAACTCTGGACCAATGTGTCTCCGCCCGTTGATGACATGAGAAATGCCCTTCTCACCAAGCTTGGATAACCGCTTTGTGATGCCTCTTATTTTAATAATGGAGCAAGTCCAGAGGATTGCCGGTCCGATTTGATGAACAATTCTTCAAAAAACAGACTTTTTTTGTGTTTGAAAACAAAAAACTGCCTATTCTGGCACACTATTTGCCTTTACTTAATAGCTGCTGTGTGATAAACTTTTTTCATGAGAAAAATTCTGTTTTTTTCCCTCTCCATCCTGATCTTCTCTCTGTTCTTTCTTATGATCAACAGTGAAAAAGAGTCAGGAATGGATATGCAGTTTAAGGGTGAATCATTCATTGAGGGATTGAAAATATACCATAAAATCAATGGGAAACCACTGTGGGTATTGACAGCTAAAAGGGCTGACATCCTTGAAGACGGCGACATGGCCCGCCTTTCAGGGATTCAGATGAACATTGAAGACAGGAACATGACGATTATTGCTGAAAAGGGTGATTATGAGCTCTCCAGCAAACAGATTCTCATTGACGGGCAGGTCACGGCAACCAACCCAACCTACTCGCTTACTACGGAAAACGTTGAGATAGACACTGCAGCTGGAACGCTTAAGACAAACGGGGCAGTAAGAATTGAAGGCAGGAAATTCAATTTGCAGGGCAGAGGAATGAACATCGACAATGATGAACAAAAAGTGAGGATAACAGATGGTGTTAAAGCAACTTTTCATAATTAGCCTCATCGTCCTATTGTCAGGAGGACTCTCAGACTCATTTTCGGAAGACGCCAAACAAAGGGTAAAAGGCCCGATCGTTGTTACGTCAGAGACGCTTACCGCTGATAATAAAGCCAATACAGCCCTTTTCGAGCGAAATGTGGTTGCCACAACTCCGGAGATGACCATCCATGCAGATAAAATGCTTGTATTTTATAAGGAACAGGGCGGAGAGGTTACGAAAATCGAAGCAACAGGAAATGTCAGACTGCATAAGGACACCAGTGTAATCACATCGCAGTCAGCGGTCTATTATGCCGACCAGGACAAACTCGTTTTCACCGGCAGCCCCCGTGCTGTTGACGGTGAGAACGTGGTTACCGGATCAAAAATGACATTCCTCATAAAAGAAGACCGTTCGATTGTCGAAAACAGCAAAGTATTTCTGAAGAACAAGAAGGAACAATAAATGCACCTCCTTGAGGTTGAGGCACTCAGCAAGGCATACGGCAAAAAGGCTGTCTTAAGAAACATAACGCTCCATGTTACAACCGGCGAGATAGTCGGTCTCCTCGGACCGAATGGCGCAGGAAAAACAACTTCTTTCTACACGATGCTCGGACTGATAAAACCCGACCATGGAAAGATACTCCTTGACAAACGTGATATCAGCTCCCTTCCCATGTACAAGCGCGCCCTTATGGGAATCAGCTATCTGCCGCAGGAACCCTCTATCTTCAGAAAATTATCTGTTGAAGACAATCTCCGGGCAGTGCTCGAGATAAAGGGCCTCTCCAGACAGGAAACAGACCTTGAAATTCAAAGGCTGCTCCGTGAATTCAATCTGGTGGAATTTGCGCATCGGAACAGCTACAAGCTTTCCGGCGGTGAAAGACGGCGCGCTGAAATAGCGAGGGCGATTGCCACAAGGCCGCTCTTCATCCTTTTCGATGAGCCCTTTGCCGGCATTGACCCGCTTGCGATAATCGAACTCAAAAAAATGCTCATATACCTCAAAGAAAAAGGGCTGGGGATAGTTATTACGGATCATAATGTAAGAGATACGCTCTCGATAACGGACAGGGCCTATATTATCAGCAATGGAGAAATCCTTGCTGAAGGCACTCCCGCTGATCTCGTGGCCGCCCCGAAGGTCAAAGAAGCGTATCTCGGCGAGGAGTTCAGTCTCTAATGGCCCTTGAAAACCGTCTTGAATTAAAGCTGTCCCAAAAGCTGGTCCTGACTCCTCAGCTCCAGATGGCGATAAAGCTGCTTCAGATGCCTCAGCTCGAGCTTTCACAAACGCTCACACAGGAGCTGGTAGAAAATCCCTTTCTTGAAGAATCGACAGACGTTATTACCGATGAAGAACTCACCTACGAAGAAAAAGAATCACTGGAGACAGCAAGTGAAAAAGACGATGCGGAAATGCCTCTAGAAGATATGGTCCATTTTGCGTCGGATGACTATTTTGAGGAACGGGGTGCTGACGGAAGAGACCTTGGATATTTTACGTCAGGCACAACCAGCCAGCCGTCGTTTGAATATTTTCTCGGAAGCTCATCCGACCTCTACGACCATCTGCTCTGGCAGCTTCGCCTTTCAAAAGACGATGAGGAAATCAGGACCATCGGTGAAATCATCATAGGGAATCTGGATGAAAACGGGTACCTGAGGACTTCGCTCGAAGAGATTATGGAGACTGCAAAAACTGAACAGGACAAGGCTGAAAAAGCGCTCGCCTTGGTTCAGGGCTTTGATCCAACCGGCGTGGCTGCCCGTGATATACGGGAATGCCTCCATCTGCAGCTCAAGGCGCTCAATCTCGGCGATACGCTCATGGAAAAACTTGTGCTCAATGACCTTGACATGGTCGGTGCAAAAAAATACGCACAGCTTTCAAAAACCTATAACGTTCCGGTCGATGAGATACTGTCTGCAGTCAAGATTATAGAAAGCCTGGACCCAAAACCGGGGAGATATTTTTCGACTTCAGCCGCCAACTATATTGTCCCTGACGTCTATATCATAAAAACCGACGACGGTTATCAGATTTTACTCAACGATGAGGGACTCCCGAGACTCCGGATAAGCAATTATTATCAAAAACTCCTCAACAGCAGGAACTCCATTCCGAAAGAAGACCGTCAATTCCTGGAGGACAAACTCCGTTCCGCGGTGTGGCTGCTCAAGAGCCTGTCTCAAAGGAACAAGACAATATACCGGGTCACTGAAAATATCCTCACATTCCAGAGAGATTTCTTCGACCATGGCATTAAACACCTGAAGCCTCTCAACCTCAAAGACGTCGCTACAGAACTCAGCCTCCATGAGAGCACCATCAGCAGGGTCACCTCGAACAAATACCTCTCCTGCCCTCTCGGCATCCTGAGCTTCAAGTTTTTCTTCAGCAATGAGATACCGAGCGAAGCAGGCGGGGTTTCCTCCACATCGATCAAGGAGATGATCAAACAACTAATATCCGAAGAAAACGCTGCCAAGCCGCTGAGCGACATGCATATCGTGGAACTGCTCAAAGACAAGAAGATCAGGATAGCAAGACGAACTGTAGCAAAATATCGTGAGGAACTGAAAATACCGCCGCACAACCAGAGAAAAAAATCCAATACTGAAGTCCCATTAACCGTGAAAGGAGCGTACAATGAACATAATCATTAATGGCAAACACCTTGAGATCACACCTGCTTTAAAAAAATATTCTGAAGAAAAAATAAGGAGGTTTGACCGGTATTTTCCCGATATCTCCGAGGCTGTCATAACGCTCAGCGTTGAGAAATATCGTCATAAGGCCGAGGTGCTGCTGAAAGCAAACGGGATCATGATACAGGCCGAAAGCGTGACCGGCGAAATATATTCTGCCATTGACGAGGTCTCCGACAAGCTCGACCGCCAGGTCAAGAAATACAAGGAAAAGCTCGTTTCTCACAGAAAATCTTCCGCGAAAAGCCCGGAAGCGGCCGAGCAGCCTTCAGTGCCGAGGGAAAGCGGCATGATCATAAAGAACAAGCGTTTCGAATTGAAACCGATGAGCCCTGATGAGGCCTCCATGCAGATGGAACTTCTCGACAAAGACTTTTTTATCTTCCTGAACGACATGAGCGGCGACATCAACGTGATTTACAAGAGACGTGACGGCAATTTCGGGCTGATCGAACCCGTGAAGTAAACCGCTTGGGAAAGCCACGGCAGAAACCCGTCAGCATCCCGGAGCAAAGACGTGCAGGCAAGGCACTGCGCGTTGTGGTCATTACCGGGCTTTCCGGTTCAGGCAAAACCGTTGCCCTCAGGTCTCTTGAAGATGCCGGGTTTTTCTGTGTCGACAACCTCCCGGTTTCTTTAATCAGTTCGCTCATAACGAAACTCTCGGCCCATAACGCCATCTCCGACATTGCCATAGGGATCGATATACGGGAGATTGAACTCAACACCGATATTTATGAAGTAATCAAACGACTCAAGATCAAGTATAAAATCGACATCCTGTTCCTTGAGTCTGAGGCGGACATCCTGATCAGGCGCTTCAGGGAGACCCGGAGACCTCACCCGCTCGGCGGCAGCATTGAAGAGGCACTAATGTCTGAAAAAACGCGTCTCGATATGCTCAGGCAGATCGCGGACAGGGTCATCGATACCTCATCTTTTTCTCCGCACCAGTTGAGAAAGCTCATCCCTTCCCTCTATTTCCCTCAAAAGTCAGCCAAGGACATGACCGTAAGCATCATCTCTTTTGGGTTCAAGTACGGCATACCCCAGAATATTGACCTCCTGTTTGACATACGTTTTTTGCCCAACCCTTATTTCATCGCTGCTCTCAGGAATTTGAACGGAAAAGACAGGGCGGTTGCCGGATATGTCTTCAAACAGCCGGAGACGAGGGAGTTTATGCAAAAAATAAAAAGTCTTCTTGATTTTCTTATACCCCTCTATCTGAGGGAGGGCAAATCGTATCTTTCGATCGCATTCGGGTGTACCGGAGGGAATCACCGCTCCCCTGCAATCGCAGAGGCGGTCGCAAAATCACTGCCCTCCGGAAAAATCGAAGTGACCATAATTCACAGAGACATGACATGATATAATGGATTCATG